>JAJTHA010000229.1 GCA_021299565.1 Candidatus Caenarcanales bacterium | reverse complement strand
TCATCAAGAGAACAAGGTCAGAGATGTTAATTAAGGGTGTAGGGAGAATATAGTGGATCTAGAGCAAAAATACCTAGTAATTGAAGGTAATAAATCATTAAATGGTGAAGTAGTAGTATCAGGAGCAAAAAATTCGGCCCTGAAAATTATAGCCGCCGCAACAATTTTATCAAACGGAGTTAGCAAAATAACTAACGTCCCAAATCTATCTGATATGAACGTCATGTTAGAAATCGTTGATCTTTTGGGTGGTAGTTCCAAATTCGAAAATGGTGTTATTGAAGTTGACGCCAGAGAAATTTCTAGTTGCTATGTGCCAATGGCTCTTGCTAACAAATTGAGAGCAAGTTTTGTTTTTCTTGGAGCACTTGTTGCTCGTTTCAAAGAAGCTCGTATCGCTTATCCTGGCGGCTGCAATATCGGCGCTCGTAAAGTTGATCTTCACCTCAAAGGCTTAAAAGCACTTGGCTGCAAAATCACTGATGAAGATGGTTATATCTACGCTAAAGCAGATAAATTAATCGGGACCAAAATTTATTTAGACTTGCCTTCAAATGGAGCAACTGAAAACATCATGCTCGCTGCGGTAATGGCAGAAGGTGAAACTATCATAGAGAATGCTGCTCAAGATCCTGAGATAGTTGATCTTGCAAACTTTTTGAATAAAATGGGTTGTGATATCAAAGGTGCTGGTACTTCAAATATCACAATAATCGGCAAACGTGCTCAGCAACTGCATTCCGTGGACCACGAATGTATCCCAGACAGAATCGAAGCTGCAACTTTTATTATCGCTGGCGTTATGACCAAAGGCAAAGTTCTTGTAAAAAATATTATTGAAGAAGACTTACAATCTTTATTAAGTAAATTAGAAGAGACAGGCGTGCAAATAAAAGTTTTTGATACAGGTAGAATGCTTGATGGCAGAAAAGTTGTTGATATTCTTCCGGAATTAAAATCATCAAGATTCAAAGCTACAGATGTAACCACTATGTGGTATCCAGGTTTCTCAACTGATATCCAACCGATTTTTGCAGCGATGTTGACTCTTGCTGAAGGCACTAGTGTCATCAAAGAAAATATCTATGATTCAAGATTTCAGCATTTAGAAGAGCTACAAAGAATGGGAGCTCATGCAGAGATTAATGCAAAAGTTGCTGTAGTCAAAGGCGTTGAAAAACTCAAAGGTACTGCTGTTGAAGGTAAAGATTTGAGAAGTACAGCTGCTCTTGTTGTTGCTGCTCTTGCTGCAAAAGGCAAGTCAGAAGTTAGAGGACTTAAGCATCTTGATAGAGGCTATGAAGATTTAGAAGCTAAATTTACTAAGCTTGGAGCAAGAATCAAAAGAGTTGATAAACAAGAACTAATGCTTGGTGCAGAAGAGCCGGTCAAAGCTTAAGCCATCTCTCCCAAAATCTATCTATTGAATCCTTCATAGATGCAGCCCACTTCGTAAGCTGGTTTGATTGGTTGTCTATATGTGCTTTGATATTTTTGCCGTTGGTTTCTTTGTCTTGATCTTTGATTCCAAAAAACTCAACCAGACCATCAAGAATTCCACCTTCTTTTTCGTAAATCTCTTCGTCTATATCCTTAATGCTCTCATCTTTGCCATAAAAAACTTTTTTGAGACCATTTGCAATAGCGCTCATCATTGTATGTCCCGAGTTAATCAAATTGGCAACAGCTCTATCAACTGCAGCTAGAGTGTTGTTAATCCCTTTGGACATCATGTTTTGAAGAGAAGTCGCTAAATTAAAATTTGGTAGTTGAAATTGACTAGAAAAATTTTTCACAGCAGCAGTCACTGATTCACTTGCTTGAGCAACGAAACCTGCAGGAGCTTCTGTTGCAGCAGCAAGAGCTTGATTAAAAGCCTGTCTCAATTCTTCAATCGCTTTTGCTATTTCAACAAAGCTATATGAAACCCAAACGTTGGGATTGAAACTAGGTGCTGATCCACCACCACCGCCGCCACCACGTTTTTTGAGTTCTTCTTCGGCGGCGATACGGGCTAGTAAACTTGGATCAAATCTATTGCTTTCAACTGGAGAATCTTGCTCGTAAGAAACCCTTCCACGCAATGTCGTAGCTGCTGCTGCAGCAGTATTTGCGTTTGGGGTGTTACTAATGTTTGAAGCCATTGGTTAAATTACTTATAAATCGTTAATTCTTAAGATTTTATCACAAAAAAAATAGCCCTAGAAAATGATTAAAATATAAAACTGTGATACAATATTGTGGTGTCAATCGACTCTATTATCGTAAATCAAGCCACCTTATCTCCTTCAGAGCTTAGAGAACATGTAGCTAATTTGGACACTCCTGTTCAACAAAGTTCTCAACCTGATGGAACTCATTTAGCAAATTTACATAGACCTAATCAATATAGTCAATCGTTAAAGCATGGCGATGATGTAATTTTAGTGACACCAAAGCAGATTCTCCTTGATAATCAACTTAGTTTTGAGGATGTTCTAGATACAAAAGGACTGAGAACTGCATATGTTTTTGTGGATAGTTTGAAAGCCAATAAATCATCAATTGATAATCGTGGAATCATTGTTACTGGACCAGTTGCATCTGGAGATTTTTTGGTTGAATGCGAAACTAAATCTAAAACAAAATCTAGAACTGTCTCATTAAGACTTGATGCAAATTCTTTTATTAAAAATCTCAATTCGGAACAAAGAGGAATTTCTGTTTTTACTGTGGGAACTGGAAGCGATAATTCGATTGCATTGAAAATTAAAAATCCTGATCAACATCTTGCGGTTGATGGTGAAATTAATTTAAATCAACATATTTTGAAAAATTCAGCTATTGCTCCTCAACAATTAAAAATTGCCGTCAATCATCGTAATGGAGAGGTTTTGCTTGGTGTTTCGCCAAGAGAAGCATCCATTACTGCACTAAAAAACGCAGAAGATACAAATTTTACAAATTTGGCAGATAATTATTCATGTTTTCGCCTAGTTGGTGACACTACTCCAGATCCCACTATTTCAAAAAAAATAAATTTAAAAAACAAATGGACTATTGCTCTGGGTAATTTCAAACATAATTGGAATGGAGGACTAGAATTGGACGAAAGCTTTAGTCCAAATTTATTGATTCAAAGTGATGGTACTGGTAATTTGATTTTTTCTTATGGACCAAATGATATAGAAGTGATCCCTTTTATGAATTTAACGCAATCGCAGTCAAACTCTGATAATCAAGCTTCCCAGAACCAAGATAAGGTAGCTCATCAATATTTACAATCCGCTTAGGCAAAGCTAATTCTGAAATTGAGTTAGCCTTGAAAGCCTGATGAACTAAATCTCTCGTAAGATTGAAATTATTAGTAAAAAGCACCAGAGCTTCACCTTTTTTGTTGTCGCTGATATTTACTACAGCATGACAAAAATCAGGAAAATTTGAATTTAACAACTCCTCAAGCAATAAAAGAGAAATCATCTCCCCTGCTATTTTGGCAAAACGTTTAACACGTCCAATGACTCTTATGAAGCCGTCTTCATCAATGTCTATAATATCGCCAGTGTCATACCATTCGCTATTTGGTGCTTGTATTTCTCCTGGTTTATCAAACAATAAATAGCCCATCATGATATTAGGTCCGGATACAAGTAGCTTGTAGCCTTTGTCTATGCCATTGATTTTTTCGAGTTTGTATTTGATATTGGGAAGAAATTTGCCGACAGTGCCAGGTTTTTTGTGCAATGAACAATTGACACTTATTCCAGGTGCTGCTTCTGTGCAACCATAAGCTTCTAGAATTTCGACGCCAAATTTTTCTTGCCAGATTTTAAAAACATCTTCCTGGATTTTTTCGGCGCCAGCAACCAAATATTTGATATGAGCAAAGTCTTCTTTCTGTGCGTATTTGGCGTAAGAACGTAAAAAAGTATTGGTCCCATAAAATACAGTCGCTGAATGCTTCCTGGCGATTTGCGGGATTTCTTTGAAGTGAAGTGGGCTTGGGTAATAAATCGCTTTTGCTCCGCAATATAGTGGCATTAACATACCACCAGTAAGCCCAAACGAATGAAATAAAGGCAATGGATTGAGTACTATATCTTTTGTTGTATAGTCAAAACATTTTTTGAGCTGATTAATATTTGCAAGAAGATTTGAGTGAGCGAGAACTACACCCTTAGATTTATTTTCGGTTCCTGATGTAAACAGTATAACCGCAGCGTTTGATGCTTTTGCTTTTGGGAGAAATTTACTTAACAATAAATCAAAAATATTGAAACTTTTTTTGATATCCTCCAGGAAAATAATTTCTAATCCGGAGCTGGATATTTTTTCAAGAACTATATTTAGTTTGGCTTCTTTGATGAAATCTCTAGAGCTGATGATTTGTTTGACTTGTGCTGTGTGACAATTGTCGATTAGGTTTTGAGAGCCCAAGGTGAAATTAAGCATGGCTGGCGTTTTGCCGAGCTTGTGCACGGCGAAAAAACTTACTAAACAAGCTAGTGACGTTGGAAGCATGAGCCCGACATTGATGTCTGTGTTTAAAATGTTTTTTAATTTGTGGGCGACTAAGGTCGCTTTGGAATCTAGTGTTTTATAACTTAGTGTTTGATCTTTGTGATCAATAGCAATGATGGTTTCGGCTTTGTAGGTTTTAGCTGCTAGCCCAAGTTCTTCAAGAAGAGTTTTTTTAGCTTCTTCCATAATCATCTGCAAATCTTACGATATCATCTTCTCCAAAATATGTCCCTTTCTGAATCTCAATAAATACCAATTCTTCTGTGCTAGAGATATTTGCGATTCTGTGTTTCGCTTGAAAAGGGATATGAATATAGTCGCCTGGTCCCAATTCTTGCTCTTCGTCATCGAGAGTTACTAGAGCTTGACCATTTACAATAAACCAGTTTTCTTCTCTTTTGAAATGTTTTTGGTAGCTTAGTCTTTGACCTGATTTGATCTTGATTTTTTTGACTTTAAAATCTTCACTATCATCTAGGACTTGCCAGGAGCCCCATGGAGTGATATTGGTTTTTTGCGTATCTAGCACAAATTAGATTGTAACATCTTGGGTTCTTGTTTAAAAAACAAGATAAAAATTAAGCATAATCTCAATTTGAAATTTTAAAGTCACTGCGAGGCTTGCACAGCAAGCCGTGGCAGTCCAGAGTTAAAATATTATAAGAAAAACTATTTGCATAAATCATTGTATAGATCTATCCATCCTGGATTGTCTTTTTCTATTAAATTAAGCTTGGCTTTGCGAGAGCATGATTTGATCTGCTTTTCACGAGAAATTGCATTATACATAGAAGAATGGATTTCATAATAAACCAAAAACGTACATTGGTATTTAGCTGTGAAACAATTCTTTTGTGAATAGGTTTTATGTTCGTAAACTCTTCTAATCAAATTAGACGTTACTCCACAATAAATAGTACCATTGCGTTGATTTGTCATTAAATATACACATGGTTGTTTCATGAAAAAATTTTATCAAATTTTTTCTGCTGGATTGCCACGCCGCTTCGCGGCTCGCAATGACTTTAAATTAGACTTTATGGCTTATACTAATTAATAGTTTAATGCTTTTTTAACTGCTTCACCCGCATCCACAATGCCCGAGCCGAGTTCATTGTTTCTACCGCCTTCATTGAAATCATAAGTATTTGGTTTTCTTGCTGAATCTTTCAAAATTTGTTTTACATCATCAGCGCTTAAATTAGGATTAACAGACCAGACTAGAGCTGCAACACCAGCTACTATTGGTGCTGCTGCGCTTGTACCACTAAACGAAGCGGTATAAGAACCTCTGTCGTATCCCAAAACATATTTTTTGACTTTAGTACCGCTTTTAATAGCAAGGTCTTGTCTATCAGTTGTAAGAATTGCTTTTTGCGCATCACCACCAGGTGCAACAAGAGCAAGTTCATCACCGTAAACACTATAGTATGATCTTTGTCCATCAACATTAATCGCACCAACTGCAAAGTTAGATCTCAAGCGCGCTTCTGGTGAGTTGTTGAAGCTTGGATCTTTGCGAGCGCTATTGCCTGCTGCGAAAATAACCACAACGCCTTTTCCATCGTTTGCTTCTGTCGCGAGTGATTCATACATATCTTTTTCTTGTTGACTAATATCAATAGCTTGTCCCGTTGCAACACTAGGATCGAAACTTCCCCAACTATTGTTGATGATAGTTGCTCCTAATTCAATTGCTTTTTGATGAGCTTGAATTATTTGTGAGACTCTAACTATGCCATCATCTCCATAAAGTTTGATTGGTATGATTTGGGCTTCAGGTGCAACGCCTACAATACCAGCGTTATCGTCTTTGCCAGCGATTAAACCAGCGACAGCAGTCCCGTGATTTTCGTTTGATTTGGATACGGCTTCAGCGTTACTCGAACCAGTTTGTGCATTGTAACCTTTGAGAAAAAAGTTTATATCAGGATGATCTGTGTCAAGACCGCAGTCTATTACTGCAATCTTGACTCCAGTACCTTTGCTATAGTACCAAGCGTCGTTGATGTTGATACCAGATTTTGGGTCATTGAGATACCATTGTTCGTTCTCCATAGAGGCAGTTACATTTTTGATTTTGCGAGTTTGGATTTTGCCATAACCACTGACAAATTTAAATTCATCT
>JAJTHA010000079.1 GCA_021299565.1 Candidatus Caenarcanales bacterium | reverse complement strand
ATATATTGTATCAGCACTAAAACTCGTCTCCTCCAAGTGAGTTCTTTTTGGATTAACATTATGATCATAGTCTCTGCCAAACTGTTCAATATAAATCTCACCAACGCCATTCTTTTCTGCAATTGCAAGAGCTTCTGCGTAGTTGCCTGCTTTAATAGCATCAGTCATTTTAATAAGAGCCTCTTTAGTACCTTGTTTGACTGAGCTTACATCAGTACCATCTGCTTGAGCCTGTTGAGCTTTGCCTTTAACTTGCATTGCAAGCTCTCTTTGAGCCCTTATTGCGGTATAGGCTTCTTTAGTTAAAGGATCTTTGCGAGGACTACCGTCTTGCTTGTATAAAGGCTCTAATGGTTTTTCATTACCATGAGCCCTTTCTTCATTTAAAATTGCCAAGGCTTTGCTATCACCATTGCGCGCTCTTGCAATTAATTCTGGTCTAGCAGATGAATCGACTGTAATATCTCCATTTTTAAAATATTTAACTGTAGTTTGAGCTTCTATTCCTGGAGCTAAATCATTACTTGCCCTTATCACCGATAAATTATTAGGAATAGGTTTACTGGAATCTTTAGCACTTGATTTAATTTCATTGATTAAAGAATTTATTTTTTGAATATTTTCTGAACTCAAATCATTAGGATTCATCGAATCAATTAATGACTGAAATTTATCTGCAATTTCTGGCTTGTATTCAGCTGTACCGCGCTTAAGTTCATAAGAAATTTCATCTAGCTTATTGATTGTTGCTTGAGTCTTTCTAACAATTATTGATTGTAGTTGTTGAGCTTTTTGGGAACTTAGACTATCTTTGTCGATAGAATCAGCTAATGACTGGATTTTATTTAAGGCTTCTGGTGTTAGTTCTGTACGACCGCGATAAATATCATAAGTAAGTTGATCTAATTGTCCTATGGTTCCATTGTTTTTAATTTCTTGAACCATAGAATTGATTTGATTTATTTTTGCTTGGTTTAAATGATCTGGATTAATAGAATCAACAATAGTTTGTACTTGTTTTGAAACTTCAGGACTGTTTTCTAATTTACCTTGATATAGTTCAAGCGCAATTGAATCGATCTCGCCGATTGCATCTTCTCTCGCTTTAATGTCTTCAGGTTTTAGAGCAAGGTCGCTGATAAAACCTTCTGCTTTAATTCTGGCATCTGCTTGTAACTCTGGATTGCGAAGACCTTGAGCTAATCTTCCCGTGTTGTATGAATCTAAGTCTTTTACTTGAGAGCTAATTTGAACATCTTTTGCGATCAAACCAACAGTTTCACTAGCTCTAATTGCGGACATTTCTAAACCAAGTCTTTCTAATTTTCCAAAAGCTTCTGCCAATGTTTTGTCATCAGCGCCATCTTTCTGTAACTTTTGAAGCTCAGCTATTTGGGCTTCAATTTTTGGTGCTAGTGCTTCTACATGATCTGTTACTACTTTCGGATCATTGTCAGACTCTCTATATTTCTTTGAGATTGCTAGATCAACTTCATAGCCAAGTCTTTGTTCTGGATTACCATTGAGTTTCCCTGTGAGATAAGCCAAATCTGCTTTTTCACTGATACTTAACGTGCTTGTATCTAATGCATCTAGTTGTGAAGAAAGTCTTTGTCTTTGTTCATCTGTTAATTTATCGACGTCGTCAATTTGATTTATTAGTTGGTCAATTTCTGGTGGACTTTTCGTGTCATTTTTTGTAGTAGTATCAGTTTGATTTGATGAATAATTTGTTTCTTCAATATATTTTCTGTTTGGATCTATATTGTGTTTGTAATCTTCTGCATATTGATCTAAGTAATTTTCATCGATTCCATTATTACCAGCAATTTTTATTGCTTCATCAAATTGTTCAGCATCGATTAATTGATTTATTTTAGTGATAGCTTCATTGTTGTTTTTTCTTTGCTTGGAGATGGATCCAGTCTCTGACTCAGCTTGTAGTCTATCTGCTATAGCTTGAGACTGTAATTCTCTTTGTGCTCTCAATGCTTTATAATGATTGGCGGGCATCACTTTACCGTCTGCTGTGATTCTGGGATCAATTGGTTTTTGCAGAGCATGAACCAGGGATTCTTCTTTAATTTTGGCTTGTGCGATACTATCACCATTAAGAGCTTTTTGGATGAGTTCAGGTCTTGCCTCAACATCTGCTGAGAGTAAATTACCCTGGTTATCATATCTCACTCGAGTTTGTGCATCTATTCCTGCTTTTAATTTATGCGACTCTATAACACCCTGCAATTCCGGATTATTTTTATTCCTTCTACTTTCAAATGTTTTAGCAGTGAACTCTCCAATTTTTCTGCCTGTAAGCGCTTGTAGAATATTTTGGGCAACATCTTGAGAAGTAATACCTTCTGGATTAGTGAGCTGTGCTGCGAGTAGTCCATAAACAATATCAGAGCTAGTCCCTAAGCCGTGTTTAGCTAGATCTTTTGTAATCGATTTAGATAAAGCTTCCACTGCTTCTTTGTTAATCTCTTTAGCAGCACCTTTGCCAGCTTTGAATAAGCTTTCTAACTTTACTCCAGTTAAAGACCCCAGAACTTCTATACTGGTATCAACAGTAAGTTTTCTGCCTAAAGTATTTAGGTCAACACTCTCTTTTTTTAGAAACTCATCATAAGATCCATAAGCTGCTTTTTGAGACTCGCTTAAATTTTGATATTTTAATTCTGCAAGTCCTCGATCAATTCCAAAATTGGCAGTAGTAGTGACTGGTGCAGAAACTGAAGCTGATAAACCCGCTGAACCATAAGCGCCAAAACCTCTTGCGATCAAGATTCTACTTAAGCCAGCAGTACCTGTTGCGCTGCTCGCCGCTGTTAATGATAGTCGAGCGTTTTGTAATTGTTTAGTGCCAAAATCTTTAAAAGCTTCTCCTGCAGTTTGATCAAAAACTGCCATATCCACGCCTGCATCTGCAAGATCGGTGACTAATCCAACTCCAAACCCAGCTAGAGCACCGCCACCTATCATTGTCCCCGCTGCCATCAGACTTAGTCCGCCGGTAGCTGGAGCAAGAGCTAGTGCAACTCCAACTGCAACTGTTCCAATTGCAACATTTTTTGCCACGGTTACACTCGCGTCTTTCAATTTTTCGTCAAATTTTGAGAGTTCCTCGTTGATTGTTTTGTAATCTTTAATTAAATTAGAATTTGATTCTTGAAATGCAGTTGATGCAAAATCAGTGGTTTTCTTAAGTAATTCAGTGGCATCTTCATATTTACCTTGTTTGATTAGAGAGTCTGCTGCTGTTTTTAATTCATCTATTTGTCTTCTTTGTTTATCAAAACCATTTAATCTATTCTTTTCAGCATCTCTTTGATTCCTGAGTTGTTCTGTAAGCCCGCCCCAGCTTGATATCCAGTCATCGTTTTCTTCTAGATCTTTATTGGTTTGCTTAAGGTTCTTTTTTACACCACCTTCTAAGTTTTCATGTCCTGCTTGAACATCTTTAAGTTGTCTTAGGGTTTGTGTCGTTATTTGATATTTCTCTTTCTCTGGCGGAGTTCTTTTGAATTCTCTGCCAGCAAGTTTTTCTGCATTTTGATTTTTTTCTGGTTCTTGATCTTCATTGATAATGCT
>JAJTHA010000224.1 GCA_021299565.1 Candidatus Caenarcanales bacterium | reverse complement strand
TAAGCGAAAGCCCAAAAGTAACTGATTTAGAAGCTGAAAAACCCTCTTATGGAGTAAGAAGAGTTTCGAGATATCTCGCAAAATTAGCTAAATTCTATGGCATAGATCCATATGCTGCAGACAGCAATCTAGCACTTGTCAAAGTGATGCTCAGACAGGGTGTGCCTCTTAATGACAACCTGAGAGCAGTTATTAGTCAAGAAGGTGGCAATCCGCTCAAAGTGTTTAATAGCGTCAAGTACAACCAAGTTGCCTAAAAGCCTCATAGTAAACAGTCTGTACGGTACTTGCTAAATTAAGACTACGTGAATTATCAGAACTCATAGGTACAACTAAAACCCTATCTATATCTTTAGCAAGTAGTTCTTTGGGTAAACCCCTAGTCTCTGGTCCAAAAACCAAATAGTCATTGCTTTGAAATTTGACATCCCAATATATTTTAGTGCCCTTGGTACTTAATAACCACAAGTTTGCTTCAGGATTAAGCTCCAAAAAATTCTCCCAATTTTCGTAAACTTGATAATTGAGATATTGAAAATAATCTAAGCCAGATCTTTTGAGGTATTTATCTGATAATTCAAAACCAAGTGGTTTAACTAGATGCAGTTTGAGATCGTTTGAAACGCACATCCTCGCTATGTTTCCGGTATTTTGAGGAATTTCAGGGGAGTATAAAACAATATTGATAAAATTTGATTGCATTATAAATATCTTTTGATTTCTTCTTCCATAGCAATTTCAATTTCATCAAAGCCTAAATGTCCCGCCAAAATATCCAATACTATCTCGTTAAACACTCTGGTTGAGACTATTGCGTTATCATAGACACAATCTTCAAATTTAATTCTGCTGATATATTTTGTTTGTTTAATTGATTTAGCTAAGCTATCACAATTGCTTTCTTGGATATGAATAAATATTTTGGTGTTTGGATTAAGTAAAAATTTGGATCTGATTTTTTGGTAGTCACGTGGGGAGTTTATGACATAAATTGTTGGGCTCTGTGCATTGTGGATCCTTACGTCGCCGCTTTGCGGCTTCTCAGGATGACGAATAGTTCTAGTTCCATCCGTATTTATCGTGATGCGCTCAAGGATTTTATATTTTTCAATAAGCTCTTGACTAGGATATAAAAGTTTTTTTAGATAAATTGATTTCCTGAATTCTGGATAAGGAGCGGATAATATCGATATGAAGTCTTCAGCATCTTTGCAGCGAAAAGGGAAAATTTTGATAAATTGATTTTCTTTTATTTCCTCAAAGTCACTTTGGGTGAATATCCCAGGGATATAAGTGATGTTCTTGAATTTCTTCAAGAAGTCTGCGACTTCTGAGTCATAAGCCGGGGCAAAGAATTTATATTGTCTGTTTGTATCCAGCTCACTAATAAGTTTTTGGGCAATGTCAATAGAATTAATACTTCCAAAGCAATTGGATTGTGGATGGTTTTTGCAAACCTCTATATGATTCCAGAAGCCATCAGAGGAGCAAGATATCTCTATTTCTGGAAAATATTTTGCGAGTGTTTTGATACTGAGTTCAAAGAGCTTGGCTTGCTCTTCAAATCTTAGAGTGGTGTTTTCTCCAATATGAAAATTTATTATCGGTAAAAATTGTTTTGTCATTTGCGTTGATAAATATTCACTATCTCTAATTTATTATCGCAGAGCTTCTGTAATTGATCTTCTATTTCAAAAGCTGTTTTGCGATCTAGTGCAGGCAGCTCTTTGAGCTCTATGTAATCTGGCTTAATTGCCTCTCCTGCTTTGTAATGATTGCCTCTAGTCTCTAGCCAGTATTCACCAGTACTGGAGACAGGTTTGGGTCTAGAAGGAGTATTAAGCTGTATTCGTGTCACTCCTGTCTCATGAATCACTTGAGCTAATTTGCTGATATATTCTGGATCTGAGACTTGCTTTGGCATAAGCATAATTTGCAATTGTGATTTTTGAGGATATGAATTATTGAATTTTTGAATACCACTAATGATGTTTTCAAACTTAATCTCTGCAGCAGGTTGATTAATAGCTTTGAGGCTCGCTTCATCAACAGCGTCTAGCTTGAGCGAGAGTATATCTGCCTTGGCTGCTTTTGCCAAAACGTCATTGTCGATTAGCAAAGTTGCATTGGTCAAAATCGAGATGGGTACTTGCTTGGATCTGTCTTTGTATAAGTCTTTGATGGCATCGATAATATCTCCAAGGTTTTCGGCTAGTGTTGGTTCGCCCGAACCAGCGAAAGTAATCACATCAAGATCCTCATATCTAAAGCGTCCTAGAGTCTCTAGTTCTTTTAGATCGTCAATGATTTTTGCGGTAGCTACATAAGTTTTGATCTCTGTTGTGATGTTTTGGATTTTGCCGAGCTGGCAATAGCTGCAGTTGAAACTACAAGTGCTGATCTGACCGATAGGATCTATACCAAGAGAGTTGCCTGCCCTCCATGAGAGCACTGGTCCGTAGACGTGGTAGATTTTGGTGATTGATGGCTTCATTCGAATTGTTCGTACCTTTGTATCTCATTTTTGAGGCTGATAGTTAATTCTACTAGCAGTCTTTCTTTGACATAGATTTTGTCTTTTTCGCTTAATAAAGATCCAATTTCTGAGAGAATATTGCTTCTATCATATCTCTCTACTAAATCAATTAGATCTTGAAAAAACACTTTGAGATTTTTTTGGCTTCTTTCTTGAATTATTTTTGGATTGTAGTTCCAGAATTTATTAAACATGAAATTTATATCGTAAAAATCTCTAATCGCCGTTCTTTTCCTTTCTAATGCTGCGATAAGTTTGTTGGCGAAGATATCTTCTTGCTGCATGATCTGAATAGATAGTCCCAATATATTTTTGAGTTCATAACGTGAATAAAAATTGCGCTTGGATATTTCTACAAAAAGCTTTTGTAAGCCCTGCCCATAAGATATCGACCAACTCATTGAAACCCTTTTGTTGTCAGCTGTTTTAATGGTGCCGTGTTTTTTCATGATAGAGCTGATTTTCTCGAAGACCAGATTTTCCTCTTCTGGGACGAGTAGATCAAAATCTAGATCTACCGAAAATCGTGGTAGTTCGTAGGCGAAATACAAGCATGTTCCACCTTTGAAACCTAATAGATGAGCGATTCTCGTGTCCATGAAAATATCTTTGAGTATGGATAGCATGAGTTTCTGGTGTTCTTGTCTATTCAGCATTTTGATAGGACTCCTCTAATTTTTTGAATCTTTTCTCCAAAGATTTGTTTTGATACAGCTCTAATAATGAATTACACTTATCCCAATCTAAATCGTCTAAATGATCAAAATAGAAATCTTTATTGAAATACAAAGTATCGATTACGGCTCTTTCTTTGCTTGCAATTGAATAGCCGTCTTTGTTAATGATAGCTCTCGGATCATAGAGAATGCTATCTTTGATTTTTTTGAAGACATATTTTTGACCATTAATCACTAGTTCTTTATTGAGTTTGGAGCATATGTAGATAGCATCGTGAAACTGAAAATTAATCCCTTCTATGCCAAGTACTGTGTGTAAGCTTATATATGATGGTCTGTAAATTTTGCAGGCAAGTTCTAGTTTGTTGTACTTGCTATTTTTGGCGTAGATACCAGCTCTTAGTTTAATGAGCTTTTGAGTTTTAACGTAGTAATTAACTTTGTTTTTGAGCCTGTTATAGTTGCTTTCTTTGAGAATGATGCTTAAGTCGTTTAGATTAAAAACGCTGTTTTCTGATTGAAATATATCTATGATTGCCATTTTGATATATAGGTCTGAAATATTCATACCTATATATCATATTGTACCACATTCGCTCAAATATTAATCGCCTCACGATTGCCTTATTTCTAATATTCACCATTTTTAGTGAATATCCGAAATAAAATATCTTTCTATTAATTCAACAAAAATTTCAGGACTATATTTGCGTCTATCCTGATCATCCATGATGAATGGAGAAAGATCCTCGTTGACTTTAGCAAAATCAACATCTTGGATTTTTTCTAGAAGCATTAGTCTAAGTAAATTGATATCAAGCTCTTTCTCTGATTTTGATCCTCTGCTTTGTTCTAATGCATTTTGCAAAAATAACAAATTGGGTTTTATTTTTTCGCTGATAAACCAAAGCAAATCAAAATAGTCTCTACCCTTTGGGTATGGTCTTGATAAAACCGCATGAAGTTTGCCTGCAAAAAGTGAAGGTTTGTCAAAGTGTTTTATACCAATTATCGTCATTTCGGCAAGGTTGCTAAATTCAGTATTGTAAGCAGTTGGTGGATTTTCATCAATTTCAAATTTAATTGCAATATTTTGATCTTTTAGTGGCGAAAGCCCAAGCTCGTATAATAAGCCAGTAAACCTAATGAATGCAGACTTTACAGCCGTGTCACGTTTTTTGATTTTGAAGCTAGTTTTCAGTCCAAGCCGTGTTAAACCTCTATCTATATCTTCAATTATTTTTTGAAAGCTATAAGATTCTTTGTTCACCAAACTAAAATCCAAATCCTCTGAGTATCTGCGGATTTTGTAAAGAATTCTAAGTGAAGTTCCACCCAGAAATGCAATATTGCGGAAATGATTATATTCATCAAGTAGTCTTAAAATTATTAATTGCAGCTCTTCTCTTAGTTTGTTGAATTTATCCTTATCGTTGTCATAATTATTTAGTTTGTCTTTTAGTACGTCTATCATGATTGCCACTCCTCTGTAATATAGTCAACTAACATTTTTGCTGTTGAAATGATTTTCTTTTGTTCATAAGCTTCAGCATACTTGATTAGCTTGTTACAGTCGACATTTTCTAAATTTTGTAATCGAAATGATTCTTCAAAAATATCAGATTTAATTTTTTTAATATGTGCAGTAGCAAAATATAAAAAATCCAGTAATGCTTTTTCGGGACTTGCGATATAAAACCTATTTCCATAGATATCTTTATGTTCGATGAAATGCCTGTAAACATTGAGCTTGACAGTCCTATATTGAAATCTACCAAACTGATTGTCGAAATTCTCAGTTTTCTTGGTACTAATAGAAGTTACGACAAATACACCCTCAGGAATAAATCCGTAAAATTGCAAAGCATATTCTAGGCTAATATATGACGGAGAATAAAGATTATTTGCAAGAAAATAATTTGTAAATTTGCAGGATCTTTGAGAATCGTTAAGCGTATAAATCCCCTGGCGTAATTTAATGACAAGTCCTTTTTTAACCCAGTGTGATAATTGAACTTTGAGAGCTTCTGGTTTTTCTTGAAGTTGTTCTAAGATATAGGCCCTAAAAAATGGCAATTTATGTACTTTTTCTCTAAACTCTTCATAGCGCATGTATTTCTATAAATTATTGTTTTTTATAATATATAGAAATATTATACCACTTTTATTGAATTTTAATCGCCTCACGATGGATTTTGAGTTTGAGCAAAAGCTCGTTTTTGAGATTGTCTTTGACCCAGTCTTTGTGGTTTTGTAGCAGTAGCTCGCCTAAGCCTTGCAGTATATCTTTGTTTGGAAATTCTTCTACATGTTTTATTGCTTTGTCTATTTGCTCAAGCAAATTAATTCTATGTGCTTGTGCATCCTCCTTGAAGTCTTGGTAATAAGAATTGAGTCTTTTTACTAAGCTTTTGTTCTCATAGATAGCAGCAAGTTCAAAGCACTCATCCCAATTGAGTTTGAAAAGATTGTCGAAATGAAAATCAGTATATAAATAAATCATATCCAGAAAAGCTCTTGATAAAGATGCTTGATGATAAAAATCTTTTCTGATAAGTCCTCGTGGATTGAGCAGAATATCATCTTTGATTTTTTTGTAGATGAATGTTTGATTTTTGACAGTGAGTTCGCGGCTGAGATAAGAGACCAGAAAAATACTACTGTCGTATTGAAAAATCACGCCCTCTTGAAACAAGACGGTGTTGAGACTGATATATGATGGTTTGTAAAGT
>JAJTHA010000185.1 GCA_021299565.1 Candidatus Caenarcanales bacterium | reverse complement strand
CAGGATGACACAAGTGCGGCATAACGCTCTATATCAAGGCATATATCATAGAAAGATTAAGGGAGAGGTAAGATAATACTATCAGTTTCTGAGTTTTTACTCATGTTTTTTAGTAATAAATCTGCATCATAATCTTCAATTGCATAATCTTAGAAATTTAATTCACCAAAAACGCCGCTCGCAATCCTAACTCTGGATGCGCTCTCTCTATCTCTGCGATCAATTCCAAACTCTCGGCAAATTTCGCCTTCGCTGTTCTTTGCAATTCTTCCAAACTTACTTGCATCTAGTCCCCTATCACTTGGATAACATCATTGGTTTAAATTTGAGTTAAATGAAACAATTCCCCCTATGATGCGTCATAGTGTGAATCAACTAAATTGTTTTAGAGGATCACGCCAATAATGAATCACGCTTATAATTTATATAATGACTATGGAGAACCGCAGAAAGATAACGTAAGCGTGCCGCAAATCAATACATACCAACAAATCAAAAACTTTAGCTCTAATTCTGAGCACGAAGGACTATATCAAGATTACAGCTTGGAGCAAAGAGCCAAATTTGATAATCTCTGGGAAAAACAACTTATCCAGATGAGCTATTCATTTTGGTATTTACTGATATTGTTTCTTTTATTACCTGTTTGCAAAAGTGGCTTGGTGAACTTTTTTGGGCTTGGTCAAAATATCAAACAAAATATTCAACTAAATCAAATCAAAAGCAATTTGAATAAAGACAAAATTGAATTTCAAAACAAATTAAACGAATATCACTCTTCGGCAGGTCTCAAAAGAACCCTAAAAGAAGAAATCAAAGTTCTTGAGCAAAATGAGATTTTGATCAAAATAGCTAAGTGATATAGAATAAAGTAGTCTATGCAAAGTCCTGATAACGCTTGGCTCATCGCCATCTACCCTCTAATATCTGCAATCTTGATTATGTTTTTTACACATAAATCAAGAGTGCTTTCTGCAAGCCTGTCCATAGGGGCTGTTGCGATAGGATTGTTGCACTCAATAGTTTTGTTTTTAAATTTTCAAGGCAGTTATCAAATCAATATGCCTTGGATAAAAGCAGGAGATTTTCATTTAGAAATTGGCTGTTTAGTTGATTCACTCACGATTTCAATGCTTCTTACAGTAAATCTTGTAAGCATGCTTGTGCAAATTTATACGCACGGTTATATGGATGAAGATGAGGGATACACAAGATTTTATTCTTACTTGTCTTTATTTACTTTTTCAATGTTAGGACTTGTTATTGCAACAAATTTATTCCAGATGTATTTCTTCTGGGAATTAGTTGGTGTTTGTTCTTTCTTACTAATAGGTTTTTGGTGGTACAAGCCATCAGCTGCTCATGCCTGCAAAAAAGCCTTTGTTGTAAATAGAGTAGGCGATGCTGGGTTTTTACTTGGTTTAATTTTGCTCTATCATTTCACTAAAGATTTTTGGTCAACTGAAGGTGCAACAACTCTTGGTTTTGATAAATTACTTGAAGCCACAACTTGGGCTATTACTAATAATGGTCTTTTAGTAACTGGTTTGGTTTCTATTAGTACAATCGGGATTTTAATTTTTATGGGTGCTGCTGCCAAATCCGCTCAGTTCCCTCTTCATATTTGGCTTCCAGACGCTATGGAAGGTCCTACTCCAATATCAGCTTTGATACACGCTGCAACTATGGTTGCTGCTGGTGTTTATTTAGTAGCTAGAGTATTTCCGATTCTGAGTATTGATGGCTCTACTGCTCTCAATCTAATTGCTTGGGTTGGTGGTATCACTGCAATTTTTGCAGCAACGATAGCTTTTTCACAAAACGATATTAAAAAAGCTCTTGCTTATTCTACTTGCTCACAACTAGGTTACATGGTCATGGCAGCTGGTCTTGGCGCACCAGTAATTGCAATGTTTCACTTAATCACTCACGCTATGTTCAAAGCGATGCTTTTCTTGGGATCAGGTTCTGTGATTCTTGGTTGTCATCACGAACAAGATATGAATGAAATGGGTGGACTCAGAAAACACATGCCAATTACAGCAATTACATTTTTGATTGGAACCCTTTCTATAGCAGGCTTTCCGATGATGTCTGGTTTCTGGTCCAAAGATATGATTATCGCTCAAGCCTGGGAAGTTAATAAAGGACTTTTCTGGATAGCAACCGCAACTGCTTTGATGACTGCTTTTTATATGTTTAGAATCTATTTCAAAACATTTGAAGGAGAATACAGAGGGCATGAACATCCTCATGAACAACCTTTTTCTGTAACTTTTCCTTTGATGGTTCTAGCTGTGCCGTCAGTGATATTAGGTTTTTGGGGATCACCATTAATGGGTTACCAACTCCAGCACTATATCGATTCGCATTTTCATTCACATCTTGCTGAAGGTCAATCAGGTTGGGAGTTTTTCTTGCATGAATTAAGTCAGCCGTTTGGTTATTTGCCTTTCTTGGCATTTTTGCTTGGCACTTTGGGTGCATATTTGGTTTATGTCAAAGGCATGAAACTAAATGAGTTCTTCAAAAAACAGCTGTCAGTAATTTACCAAGCATCGCTTAATAAATGGTATATAGATGAAATCTATAATGCTATAGTTGCTGCATTGATGTTTATTTTCAGATGGACTTACAAAATCTTTGAAAGGATATTTATTGAAGGTATTATTATCAACGGTATCACCTGGAGAGGCTCTGAGATACTCGGCGACATACTTAAAGTACAACAAACAGGTAAAATACAAAGTTATGCTCTGATAATGATCACAGCGCTTGGCGCAACTGTAGCGTGGGTGGTTTTTAGATGAATACAAGAAACTTTTCTGTTTTCCTAGCTGGTCTTATTTGGGCGCTTGTTGGCATTAGAATTATATCTAGAGGCTTACCGTGGCTTGAACCTTATTTTAGTCAACCTGATTGGCACTTAAGCTTATTATTGGTCAGTTTGATAATTGCCGGTGGTAAAGCTTTTAGTGTTTTGAAAAAAGCTGCTGCAAGAAATCTTGGTAATTTAGAAAAAATTTCTGATAAGCCAATTAACTATCTGATTGGATGGCTAATTTTGTATAACGTTAAGGGTTGTGTTTTTATAGCCCTGATGATGGGACTTGGAATAGGTTTAAGACATTTAAGAGAGTTTCATCACGCTGATCCTTATAACTTATTTGGATTTTTATATTTGGGAATTGGACTGGCTTTAGTGATTGGTTCAAGTTTTTATTTCAAAGCCTTACAAAAATAAGACAAAAAATAGGTTAGAATGGGAATCCTAGCTTTTTACACAGCACCCCCAGTGTCTACAACGGAGAAAATATGTCAAACAAACAATCAAAAAATTATCAAGATCTTGAAGCTGAAATTATTTTAGAGCGCATAGAGAATAAACCAGTAGCTAATTCAGTCTGCAAAGCGACTGTAATTGCAATAAATAGTAATGGAATATATGTAGACATCAATAAATCATATGAAGGTTTTGTTGCTGCAAATGAAATATCTAAAAATCAATATTCACTAGGTCAACAAATAGATGTTTTTGTAGTTGGTGAAGATAGACAACAAGAAGGTGTATATAAGCTTTCGGTAAAAGAAATTCAAAGCGAACAGCAATGGCAACAACTTGAAACACTACAAGGACAAAACCTTGAAGCAACTATACAAAAAGTTCTTAAAAGCGGATTAGAAGCTTTGATAGAAGTCACAGGTCAAATAGGTTTTATTCCTTATGGCTATATTGACAATAGACTAGAACAACTTAAAGACAAAGAAAAAGAACAATGGACCAATATCAAAATTCCTGTGAGATTGCATGAATTTGATAAATCCAAAAACAAAATCATTTTAAATAGTAAAGTCATTAGCGATGAAGTTAAAGAACACAAAGTACAAGAATTGTTCAATGGTATTTCATTAGGTCAGGAGCTTGAAGTAACTATAATCAGAATTGCTGATTTTGGAGTTTTTGTGGATCTTGGCGGGCTTGATGCTCTAATACCTTCATCTGAATTATCTTGGAGAAGATTCAAAAAGCCAAGTGATGTTATTAGCATTGGTCAAAAAGTGAAAGCCAAAGTTTTCAAGATCGACCAAGAACAAAGACGCATTGCACTAAGCGCCAAACAATCTATAGCTGATCCGTGGTCAACATTACCAACGGAACTAAGAATAGGTTTCAAGCAAAAATCAAAAGTTGTAAGTCAAGCAGAGTTTGGTGTTTTTGTAGAATTACTTCCAGGTATTGAAGCACTTTTACATAGATCAAATTTTGAAGGACAAGAACAACCAGAAATTGGTAAAGAAATCTATGTTGAAGTTATCAATATTGAAGTCCCTAAGAAACGCTTGGGGGTGAAGTTCTCTACACCAGTAATAGATGAGGCGACCAACTCAGAGACCGAAAACAACGATACAAAGGAGCTTGAGCATGTCTAATCAACAAGAAACACTACTTCAACAAACTAACGAGCTGCTAGAAGCTGCTCAAAAAGAGGTTTTGAAAGAAATCAACAATCAAAAAACTTTTTTGGCTAGATTGTTTTCAAAAAACAATATTGAGACTTTGAAGCAAGCTCAATCATCCATTAGTAAAGCTATAAATCAGATGAAAAATTTCACCAAAGATGAAAGCACTTTGATAGTCAAGCTGCAAAATCATCTAAATGAAAAAAGTAATCTTATAAAACAACTCGAAGAAAAAAATCTAAATTCTGAAAAAGAAATTAGCGATTTAAAAGACAGAGTCAAATTCTTTGAGCAAGAAGCCCTAAAAGCTAGTTCAATTAAAGTAGAAGCAAGCCCTAATACGAGCACAAATAATGCTATTAGCGAGCACAAACTAGAAGAAGGACTTAAAGCAAAAATCAAAGAATTGGAAGACCATAATCATTCAGTTAAGACACAGTTCACTTTAACCAAAGAAAGCCTTGAGAAGTCTCAAGCACTTTCCGTTGAATTGTCTAAGCGCATGAAAAGATTAAAAGCAGAAATAACAAGTAAATAATGTTTGATACTTACAAAGACTGTATTATTCTAAAAGATCTTCAGGCATTTTGCAGATTGGGCACTTACACAGAAGAACATGCCCTTGGTCAAAATCTTAATATCAATCTTGTACTTGAAATTGATCTCAAGCAAGCTGGTATTAAAGATGACGTCAAATTAAGTACAAACTATGTTGATGTTTCAATTGCCGTAAGAACCCTATGCCAAAGCCGCATTTTTTATACTTTAGAAAATTTGGCTCACGAAATTTGTACTTTGATCTTTGATAAATTTGCTAAGATCGATGGCATTCAGATAGAAATAACCAAAACCATTGTTAATGCCGTATCATTTACAGGAACACCAATCATCAGAATCTATAGAACAAGAGCTTAATGGCTTATTTCTATTAGAAGATACCATAAATAATAGCGCCGTCTGGGGGCAAAATCCGAAAAAGCTTTTTAGTGATTTGAGCGAAATTGAAAATTTCATAGAACAAAATCCAGAAATAAAAGAGCTCACCGATTGTGGCTTTGCAGGTTATATCAGTTTTGAGGGCAAGATTGAATTTGGCTTTTATGAAAATCTAGAAAATAGGGTCCATAATTACAGCTCTATCAAAAATCAATCTTTTAAAAGTGAGATTATTTCTCCATCAAAAACAAAATATATTGAAGCTATATACAAATGCAAGCACTATATTAAAGAAGGTGATATTTATCAAGCGAATATTGCTCATAAATTTGTCGTAAAGAATCTTGATTTGTTTGATTCAAGTTTTGAAATATACAAAAAACTTTGTTCAACGAATCCTAGTCCTAGCGCGGCTTATTACAATTCAGATGATTATATTATTGTTTCGAGTTCTCCTGAAACATTTTTTGAAATCAAAAAATATCACCAAATCTCAAGCAAACCCATAAAAGGCACTTGCTCGATTAATGAGCTTGATCTTCTAATGAGTTCTAGCAAAGAACAAGCAGAGCACATTATGATAGTCGATCTCATTAGAAATGATTTTGGGAAAATCTGCCAAAACAATTCTATTCATGTTGATAATTTACTTACTATAGAAAAATTTACCAATTTATATCATTTGGTTTCGACAGTAAAAGGCTATCTAAATAAATACAATTTAAGTCAAATCTTTGCTGCACTTGCTCCTGGTGGCTCTATTAGTGGCACTCCTAAAAAAAGAGCAATCGAAATCATCCAGGAACTGGAAGCCTGTCCCAGAGGACCGTATACCGGAGCCCTGGGCTATTTCAAACTCAACGGAGATGCCAAATTCAATATTTTAATTAGAACTCTTGTTTTTGATAAAAAACAAAAAGAAATTTCTTTTCATACGGGTGCTGGCATTACAGCATATTCTGACCCAGAACAAGAATATCTAGAAACCTTATTAAAAGCAGAAAAATTAATTAGTGTCTTCAAATGATAGAAAATTTACTAGAAACAATTCGCGTGGAGCTCTTGGGGCAAGAAGCTTATATTTTTAA
Organism: Candidatus Caenarcanales bacterium; assembly: GCA_021299565.1. Taxonomy (GTDB): domain Bacteria; phylum Cyanobacteriota; class Vampirovibrionia; order LMEP-6097; family LMEP-6097; genus JAJTHA01. The sequence continues at coordinate 3,847 of JAJTHA010000185.1, read as the reverse complement.
TTTTGATTCTCATTATCAAAGACTAGAAAAGTCCATTAATGAGTTGAAATTTAAAAATAGAAATGATTTGTATTTGCTATTGATGAATCAAATCAAGAACTTAGTCCAATACGAACTAAAATCCAGCGTAAAATTTATCAATGAGCTCAAAAGCTTTGCTGGAAAGAGATTCAAATTAAGACTTATTTACCAAATAGATGGAAATTTCAAAATAAATTTAGAGGACTATCAACGGGATTTAAATAAAACTTGGCAAATAAAAATATCGGATGATTTTTTTATCGATCATAGAGAGCAAAAATGGAAGCATAAATTTTTCCCACGAAATAAACTTGAATATAATAATTGTGATGAAGTGATTTGGCTAAATGATTTAGGGCAAATCTGTGAAGGTAGTTTTACTAATATATTTTTTCTAGATAAAAATAACTATTGGCATACTCCCTGCCTGGAATCTAATATTTTGCCTGGTACTACTAGAAATAGCCTTATCAATGACTTGAACGCCAAGCAGGGGTTTTACTATAAAGAAGATTTGATTGAGGCGAAAGAAATACTAGTAAGCAATTCCATGATTATTTGCCAAAAGGCTAATCTACTTTAGAATTTTTTGGCTTAAGTTTTGACATTATCCATAAAAGAATAAAACCAAATGCAAAGCCTTTTAAAAAGTTTTTGAGCATGAATTATATTATGCCCTATCTAAACCAAAACAGAAGCTTTAATCTCGAAAGCTTCAAGCTCTTGCGCCCTGACCATGGCATTGACCGTAGCATCCTTACCCAGATTTGGATGCACCAAAGTATAAGTAAGACTATCTTGGTTAGGCTGATATCTAATCAAATTGAAACTGGTATTTTCGCCAATAGGGGATCTGTATTTATCAAAAAAATGATTATTGTTGGTTCTCTGCCAAATATTGGTTAGTACTGTTTCAGTAACCACTAAATCAGATATATAAAATAAACCAATACATTTATGAGAAGCTTTCGAAAACAAATCATTAAAACCAGGATAATCCAATTTGCATCCAGGGTGAACCAATCTTGCCACGATAAATTTTCCGTAGATATCAGAAATAATTATATCTGTAACTTTAGCTAGTTCTTTTTGTTTTTTACTAAGTTTTTTATACTCTTTTAGTTCTACTTGTTTGGCTAAAGCGAGCAAAGACCATAATCTTTTTTGGGGATTATAAAGTCCAGTTTGATGCATCATGGTAAAAAACTTTCTAAACAAAAATTGCACTGTTAAATTTTCAATTGGGTCAATATCTCTGCTACTAGTAAATTTGAGATTATTGGAAGCTTCTTGCAAGGCTTCTGGAGACCAAGCTCTGGGATTTGGCAAAACATCATCAATAGATTTAAGATCGGGAATTAGCTTTGATACAGTTATAGCTGGTTCTTTTTTTTTGAATAACATATTAGTTGATTAAAGATCCCCACTTCATCTTGTCTCTCAATATACTATAGAAACTACGATAATGTTTTTTAAGCTTCACTAATCTTAATTCTTCTCTCGCTTTATTAATAATGATTTTAGACCCAGGATCCAAAGTAATCAATTCTTGTCCATCTGCTTGCATTACAAAAGGAGCATTGATATCTTTGCGGCTAACTAATTCTATTATTTGAGTATCTGAAATCACATGAGCTCGACTGTTAAGTGAGTGAGCCGCAATTGGTACGATCTGAAAAGCATGGATATTTGGATCCATCACAGCACCTCCAGCAGAAAGTGCATAAGCAGTAGAGCCGGTTGGAGTGCAGATTATGATTCCATCAGATCTAAAAGAATGCAACAAATCGTTATCAATATATAAATCTGTGTGCAATAAATTAGAACTTAGTGATCTATTAACTGCAATATCATTAACGGCAAGCACTCTAATATTTTGCTCTGGCACTCTTGCTTCTAAAACTCCTCGATCTTCAATTAAAAAATTTTTTGCGATTATTTCTTTGGCTAATTCCTCAACTGGTGAACCGCCATATTCTGACAAAAATCCTAAATGTCCAAAATTTACACCTAATAAAGGGACACCATATCTAAGAGCTTGCTTGGAAGTAAGTAGTAAAGTACCATCCCCTCCCAAAGCAATTGCCAGATCTACATCCTTAGTTAAAATCTGCCAGTCTTCTGAGCTTCTTTTAGTAGGAAAAATAGTTACTGTATTAGCGGCTTGCTCTAATAAAAGCTTGAGTCCCTGAGCCGTTTTAGCAGCTTCTTCTTTTAATGGATTATAAAAAATAACTATTTGGGACATAAGGCTATTATAACCAAAGCTTAACCCAGATACTATACATTACAGTAGTTATGTTTAAGTGTATTGAAGAAAGAATTCTAAACGGTCTCATTAACGCGATGGGAGATAGGCAGCAAATACTTGCCAATAATCTTACCAACGTCAACACGCCTGGTTACGTTAGGCAGGATCTGGATTTTGGAAGTATATTCTCCAATCTCCAAAAAGAAGATTCCAATAAATCATTTGACAAAATTATTGAAGAAGCCAGCTTTAGACAAGAAGGAAGCAAAACAAGTTATGAAACAGAACTTGCCGAGATGTCCAAAAATCATCTTTACTATGTTCTACTAACAAGAATTAATGGTGGTTATTACAAAACTTTAGAAGAAGCAACACAATCAGGAAGGGCAGCATAATGAGTATATTTGATATTTACGACACAGCAAACAATGGTCTCAAAACTATGAGACAAGTAATGGAAATCAGTTCGCAAAACGTAGCGAATATGCTTACTCCAGGCTATAAAGCTAAAACAGCTGTTATAAGTGCAAGATCAGAGGACGCAAGTTTTTCGACTATGTTAGCTGCGATGGGCAACGACAATGCTGTTTCTCATTTGCTTAAAGGTGATCATAAAGGATCAGGTTCACAAGTAGCCGCGATTGAAGTTGATAATAGTCCTGGTTCCAAAATTTATATGCCTCATCATCCACTAGCCGATTCAGAAGGCAATGTTGAAATGTCCAACGTCGATGGAGCTGGTGAAATGCTCAAAATGATGGATGCTGTTAGACAATATAAAGCAAATTTATCTATAGTAGAAATGGCTAAAAAGGCTTCACAAGAGGCTTTAAACATGACCAAAAATGCCTAGGCTTTTGTTTCGCTTCGCGAAAATTGCCTTGCAGGCTGCTTTCTATAATGTCATCGCGAGCCGCGTAGCGGCGTGGCGATCCAGTCTTACTTCTGCATCGTGGACTCCCACGACCTGCTACGCAGGTCTCGGAGTGACTTTCCAGGTGTTAGTTTAACTTAATTAAAAGAAGAAGCTCCTGTCAATTGCAAATAACTTTTACCCAAATCCAAAAGCGGTTTTGCAAAAATTGGTTGCTCGGTTAATTTAAATTGACTTTGATGATCTTCTTCTTCGCCTTGTCCCTTAAGCCCACTAATACCATTTTTGATACCCATTATATTTAATCCCATACCAAAAATACCATCTATCAATTGAGCTCCAGGGAATTTCAATAAATGCAAAGTATCAACAGCAGTTGCTAATAATGATTTCAAAGCACATCTAGCGTCTTCATTAGCGCTAGTGAATAAACTTGATGTTAGTTTTTGTTCTTCTGCAGATTTTTGTACACTAGATTTTGAAATTTGTTTTCCAAAATGTTCTTTCAAAATGGAGCAAACCAGCATGGAGACTGTATTAAAACCCGGACCAAGAATCCCAAATAAAGACGAAATTACAGATTTGTTTGAATTATTTTTTATAAAAGAATTTTTTAATTGAGGATTTTTTCTAGCTTGTCCAAGCTTCAATGCACCAGCACTTAAAGTTTTAGCTGAGTTCAAGATTCCTAAGGAATTCAT
>JAJTHA010000151.1 GCA_021299565.1 Candidatus Caenarcanales bacterium | reverse complement strand
GAACACTGTTATTGGCAATAGAGTTTGAACCAACAGAAACATTAACAAGAGTTGCACCGTTTAAAGTACCACCAGTAAATGTCGAGTTAGTGATGTTTGAAGTGTTTATAGTTGAGTTGGAAACTGAAGTGTTAGTAATAGTACCACCGCCAGTTAAGTTTGTAGCGTTAACTGCAGTTGTAGCATTTGCTACAGGGCCAACAACTTTAGTACCAGAAACTGAAACGATTTTTGAATCAGTAACTGAAGCGTCAGCTAAATCAGCAGTGATGATAGTTCCATTGACGATATGTCTAGAAAGAACACTGTTATTGGCAATAGAGTTTGAACCAACAGAAACATTAACAAGAGTTGCACCGTTTAAAGTACCACCAGTAAATGTCGAGTTCGTAATTGTTGAATTTGTAACAGTTCCACCACTTACGTTCGTTGCATTAACTGAGTTTGTAGCATTTGTTGCGTTAACAGCGTTAGTCGCGTTAGCAACAGTGCCAGTTACTTTAGAACCAGAAACTGAAACGATTTTTGCGTCAGTCACAGACAAGTTAGCAAGATCATCAGTGATGATTGTTCCATTAACTATGTGGCTAGAAAGCACAGAGTTAGGACCAAGGTCAGCTGATGTAATTGTTCCATTTAAAATATTCGTAGTTGTAATTACGCTTGAACCAAGAACAACATTCTTCAAAGTAGCACCGTTAATAGTACCACCAGTGAAAGTTGAGTTTGATATTGTGCCAGCAGTCATATTGCTTGCGTTTGTAGCGTTAGTTGCAGTTGTCGCATTTACAGCGTTTGTAGCATTAGTTGCATTTACGGCATTTGTAGCGTTAGCAACAGTGCCAGTAACTTTAGTGCCATCAACTGAAACGATTTTTGCGTTTGTAACAGAAAGGTTTGCTAAGTCATCAGTGATGATAGTACCGTTGATGATATTTGCAGAAGCCACACTGTTAGGACCAAGATCAGCATTAGTGATAGTTCCATTAAGAATGTTTGTTGTGTTGACCACGCTAGCAGGGAAGCTAATGTTTCTCAAAACAGCTCCATTGATAAGTCCACCAGTGAATGTAGAGTTTGCGATAGTACCAGCGTTCATGTTGTTAGCAGTGTTTGCTGTATTTGCACTTGCAACAGTTCCTGATATTTTTGCACCAGCAATACTAACGATTTTTGCATCAGTAACTGAGGCATCAGCTAAATCAGCAGTGATGATAGTTCCATTAACTATGTGTCTTGAAAGTACAGAGTTGTTAGCAAGATCATCAGCAGTGATTGTTCCATTGACAATCGCAGCAGAAGTCACTGAATTGCTACCAGGTGTTCCTGCGCCAGAACCGATTGGAGCTCTTACTCCGCCTTTAGTTAAATATAGATTAGTGCCATCAAACTCAATTGCGCCATTGATAAGTGTTGTTGATAGTGTTCCTGGATTTAAGATCATAGTAGGGAAGTCTGCTCCTCCATTGTCTACATGAAGTCTTGCAAGTGGAGTTGGAACGTTGATTCCAAGTCTACCTGAATCGTGGAAGAAAAATCTGTCTTGAGTTACGTTTGGGTTGCCGCCGATAGGACCATGACCAATTACATAATTATCAGTAGTTGGGTTGTAATAGAAATTTGCAAAGTTAGCTAAGCTATCACCCATTCTGATTTTTGAAATATCAAGAGTTTCACCAAATGCAGCTGTGTTGCCATTGCCGCTTGAACCACCACCAGTGTTGATGATTGTTCTAGTTGTGCCAGCTGTTCTGCCTGCAGGTGAGGCTACAGGAATAGGTAAAGTAACTTTATAAAAACCATCTGCAGTTCTTGTTACGCGAGTAGTTGAAAGTCTTTGTCTTTTAGCTTCGAAGCTTACTCTGTGGAAGAATTGCTCTAATTGGCAATCATAATCAGTGCTTGAGCACGCAGAGCTAGATACTGGATTGTTGTCGCTTGATACTTGTGCTGTTAAATTTGTTGCACCAATGTTTGCGCTACAAGTGTTGATAAGGTTTCTTTCAGTATCAAAAATATCAAATTCTAAAGCTTTTGATGGAGTTGAATATCTGCCAGTAGCCATAGAAAGTATTCTGTTTTTTCTAGCGCCTTTAGGGATAGTTAATGCTTGAGTAGAAACATATTGTCTTTGGCCGCCGACGATTTCATAAGTATTGATTTTGAAGCTGTTATAAGTTTCGATTGAGCTATATAGAGGGTTCACTCTTAGTCGAACTCTGATGTTTGAGGTTTTGGCTAAATCTAGTGTTTGGCTTTTTGTGTTGATCTGTAGTTTCAGTCCAGGTTCTGATCCAGAGCAAACCATGTCGACGTATCTGTTTGGTTTTTTGTTCCCGCCGTTGTTGTTGCCGCTTGAGCTACCACCACCACTATTATTATTAGTGTCCTTTTGGCCAACCGGTTTTAGCGGATCTGGCACAATTGCTTTTGCTGGTGCAATATTTAAGAACATCGTTGCTGTTAAAGCAACCGTCAAAATTTTTCTAATACCTACTACTGATTTATTTGTCATTTATATTTACCTCTAACCGATTTGTTATCCTAACACATTAATACAAGATGTTGCGCTAATTTTTTTGATGAAGATAATTAAAATTATCTTAAAAACTTTTTTATTTTTTGTTTGTCAAAAAAAATCATTGAATCCCCCATAAGAATTAAGTGATAACCCCTAAACTGTCTAACTTACTCACTAATGCTGAATAACAGTTCTAGTTTATTATTAGGTTAAGTGATTATCGCGAACATATTGCAAAAACACTTAGGTATAAGCGCTAATTTTGTTTCTATCACTAGTGATACAAGAGTAGATTTGAAATATAAAATTTTTTTAGCTCTGAAGGGTGCTAATTTTGATGGTCATGATTTTATTGTTCAAGCCTTAGACTCTGGAGCAGTTGCGGCGATTTCTCATAGAGAAGCAGATGAATACCCTGAGTCATATCGTTCAAAGATATATAAAGTAGAAGATACTTTTGAGTTTTATCATCAATTAGCAAATGAATACCGCAAGGCGATTAATCCAATCACTATCGCAATTACAGGCAGTTCGGGCAAAACAACTACCAAGGAGCTGATGCAATTGGTCATGAGCCAGAAATTTAAAACTCATTTCACTCAGGCAAACAACAATAATGAATTTGGAGTGCCGCTGACAATTTTGTCTATGCCAGAAGATACTCAGGTATTGATTGTAGAGATGGGTATGAGAGGTTTGAAGCAGATTGAATTATTGTCTAAAACTACCAATCCAAATATTGCCGTGATCACAAATATAGGAACGGCTCATATAGAAATTTTGGGTTCACGAGAGAATATCAAAAAAGCCAAGCTGGAAATAGCGTCAGGATTGATTTCTAGGCAAGAACTAGAAGCCACTTTATTAGTGGATGAAAGTATTTTTTCTGAGATTGCGGCGATGAATTTGGCTAGAAAGACCTTGTCTTTTGATTCGCAGAAATTTGTTGATATGTCTGTGCTTGAATCGACAGGCTTGTTTTATGATATTAATGCTGTTAGGCAAGTCGCTTATTTATTGGGTTTGGATGATGGGCTTATTAAACAAGGGCTGCTTCAATACAAACCATTAGCGGGTCGCGGTTTGTTTAAAACACTCAAAGATAGTAAAACTATTTTTATAGATGAGACTTATAACGCCAATCCTGATGCGGTTTACAACTCGATTAATGCGCTCAGCAATCAATTTGCAAATAAAAACAAAATTGCAGTTATTGGCAATATCGCAGAATCTTTACCTGAGCTTGTCGAAAAACTTTTTGTAGATATTGCTGCAATGCCCAATCTAACTTTAATTGATGCAAGAAACAAAGACCTCTCAGTTGTTGCTGCTGAATTAAACTCTAAATTGACAGGTGAAGATGTGGTCTTGGTGAAAGCCTCTCGCAGCGCTAAATTGGAAAGATTGTTTGATTCCTATAGATTTTCCTAGAGAGGTGGGAAATAGATATCTTGCATTTTTTGGGTCGAATATTGTTTTAACCAATTTTCAAAAAAACTCTCAGTTGATTCAAAGAAGTTTTTTAGCTTCTCATATGATGCCAATTTGCTAGCCGCATTTCCTAAGCTGTAAGTGCTCTTGACCTACGAGCATCGAGTCTTACCTTGATTGAGGCCGGTAGGTCCTCAAAGTCAAATTTCATTATAAGCTCACCAAGTTTATCTTGTTTCCGCCTTGTGACTAAGACGGTCTTATTCCTTTTATTTATTTCAACTCTTACTGGTCCAATAGCAAGTTTGCTTTCTGAATCAAAGGAATATTGTTCCTGTCCCCTATAATCACTTAATTCTTGTCCCGCTAATATTTTTGCTAAAAATGCTTTCGATGAGAATCTCTCTAATGGGATTTCAGATTCAACACTAGGCTTAAGTCGTTCTTCTTTTGGTATCATTGCATTTTCGATCTTTTTAAACAAGCTTGCTTCTTTTTTTGATGAATCATAAGTTATTTGATTTGTAGTTCCAATATAAACACTGCGTGAAACCTTACCATTTGCATCACAGAAAACATATTGATCAAACCTTTGCTTGTTTGTAGTCTGATGAGCTCTAATTATAAGTAAAAACCCACCATTAACAAGTGGGATTTTATATTGTCCATCTGCTTGTTTTATAGTCTCTTTGTCCATTTCTGTTAATTCTTCGAGAGACTTATCGTATATGCTCTCTTTTAATATACCCTTTTTTGTCGCAGGGTACAAAGCAGATAAAAATTGCTTATCAAAAAAATCAGCAAATTCATCATCGTTTGCATTTAATAAGTGCTCACATAAAGCATTAACATCGCTAAATTCTTTTTTGAAAGGATGTGAATCTGCCAGTTTAGGTGATAATTTACCCTTGTTATCTAATAGTATCTTCGATACGTTCTCTTGAAATTGTCTTTGCTCTTTTTGTTTATCACTTGTGAT
>JAJTHA010000021.1 GCA_021299565.1 Candidatus Caenarcanales bacterium | reverse complement strand
TTTCTGTGAGAGTGTTTCCTTCTATGGATAACGAGGCTCTGATACTTTTGACCTGATTTTGTTTTCTGAGTTCAACTTTTGGACTTTGGGCATCAAGTCCCTGTAACTGCCCCAAGAGCACAGATATCCTGGATACCAAATCAAGTATTCTGCTGTTTAGTTGATATGGAGGCTTGTACATGATAGTATCATATGATACTATCATGATATACCCATTGGATGCCAGATTTTAAGCCATATTCTCTAAGTGATTTTTCGCCTGAATATCAGGAAGAGCTTCTGAAATTTCTTGACCAAGGTTATAAAGATCTTGGATATACTTGTATCGAACCTGAAGGTCTTGATGATGATTTATTGCAAATACCCCAAAAATATTTATCTCCATCTTGCTTCAAAATTTTGTTAGATGGTCAAAAAATCATTGGTTCTGTTGCGGTGAAAATCTACCCAAATGAGAAGCGAGCCGAGCTAAAAAGAGTTTTTGTAGATAAAAATTATCAAGGGCAAGGACTGGGTATTAAACTGTCTGAGTGGGCTTTTGATTTTGCAAAAGACCAAGCTTGCTTGACTATGGATATTTGGTCAGGAACTTTGTGCCATGGTGCTCACAAACTATATAAAAAATTGGGTGCGATTGATATGAATCAAATACGCTCAATTGGCGGTATTGATGACGTCCAAGAGTTTTATTTTGTAAAGACCTTGGAGACATAAAATTAAATTTGCTTTATCATATAGTTGATGGAACAAGAAACTAGCCTAATGGCAGCATTGCCAGTAACGCCTACGCTTTTAGAGACTAGAGAGCTTTGGTGGAATATAGACCACAACTCTGGCAAAGTTATTTTTTATTTGATGGCTGTTATTGCAATGGGGATTTTTGCATATGGTATCTACCAAAAACTTAAAGCAATTTTCACTGGCAAAAAATCCAAAGAAAATAGATTCACTAATCTCAAAGATAGGATTTCGACTCTTTTAACTTTTGGATTATTACACAAAAAAACATCAGAAAAACGCACTCCAGGAATAGCTCATGCTCTCGTATTTTTCAGTTTTATTTCTTTGTGGATTGTTACAGATATTATCGCCCTTCAAGAACATGTGTTCAAGACGATTTATTTTTTTCAAGGTACATTCTACAAAATTGTCAGCTTTGTTGCTGATATAGCTGGTTTTTGTCTTTTTATTGGGATATTGATCTTTACATTGAGAAGATATTTGTTCAAGTCAAAGCACGTAGACAATACTCAAAATGATTGGATACAACCTTTGTTTTTATTATTGTTTGTGATAACTGGATTTGCTCTAGAAGCCTTTCGTCTTGCAGCGACTAAAACCACGGAGCCTTATGCTCCAGTGGGATCGGCATTAGCTTGGTTTTTCTCTTACATGACAGTTGAAGATCTAAAAAGCAGTCACAGATTGATTTGGTGGTTTCATGGTATTTTGACTTTTGCTTTTATTGCTCTGATTCCATACACGAAATTTATACATATTATAATGTCGCCGGTAACTATGTTTTTCCGTTCGGATAGACATAGAGGTCAACTCTCTACTCCTTATTTCTTGATGGATATGATGGAAGCAGAAGCAGAAGGTAAAGAAATCAATGAAGAAGATTTTACAGCCGGTGTTTTTACTTATAATGATTTGTCTTGGAAGAGTTTATTAGATAGTGAAGCTTGTACTTCATGTGGTAGATGCCATGTTGTTTGTCCAGCACAAAATACGGATAAACCACTATCACCAAAATTTCTAATGCTAGATATTCGCAATCTTGCTCATAATGAAGATAGAGAAAATATTTATGCTCATATTTCGCAAGAGACTTTGTGGTCATGCACTACTTGTAATTCTTGCGTTGAACAATGCCCAGTATTAATCGAGCATGTGGACACTATTATAGATATGCGCCGCGGATTATTGCAGTCAAATATGGCGCCGGCTAATTTACAAGCGACTCTCAAAAACTTAAGAACTAAATCTAATCCTTGGGGCTTAGATCCAAACGACAGAGAAAAATGGATTCAAGAATTACAACAAGAATCTGGTGTGGCTGTGAAACTAGCTAAAGAAAACAAAGGCAATTTTGAGTATTTACTTTGGGTAGGTAGCCCGGGAGCTTTTGATGATAGAAACAAAAAAGTAACTAAAGCTCTAGCCCAATTGTTAACTAAGGCTGGTGTGAGTTTCGCCGTTCTGGGTAATGAAGAAAAAACTTCTGGAGATTTAGCGAGAAGAGCCGGAGACGAGGGCTTGTATCAAGAGATAGTGCTTGAGAATTTGGAAATTTTCAATAAATATAATGTCAAGAAAGTTATTACTCAGTGTCCGCATGTCTATAACACGCTCAAGAACGAGTATCCAGAGTTTGGATTTGCTGGAGCTGAAGTTTTTCACCATACTGAAATTTTGGCTAAATTAATTCTTGATTCAAAATTACAACCAGAAAAATCAGTTGAAGATGTGATTACTTATCATGATCCTTGTTACCTGGGTAGATACAATAGAGTCTTTGATGCTCCAAGATTTATTTTGGAATCTATACCGGGGCTTAAAATTAAACATATCGAAAATGAAAAAACCAAAAGCACTTGTTGTGGTGGAGGTGGAGCTCAGATGTGGTATGAAACTCCTGGAAACTATATTAATGTTATGCGATTAGAGGAACTTAACGAGCACAATCCTAGTAAGATTAGTGTCGCTTGTCCTTATTGCAGCATTATGATTAGTACGGCTACTACAACGGCTTTTCCAGGCACAAACGCACCAGAAGTTGAGGATATCGCTATCACTCTTGCTAAAGCTGTTTTATAACTGTGCTTTGCCCTGCCAAACTCTAATATAGTCAATAACTGTTTGATCAGGAAGTTTTTTCTTCTCTATGTGATCAGTAGCCCAGCCACCCATATTAGTGTTGATAATTATGTACATAGGTACATCAGAAATTCTATTGTTTTGCCAACGTGCTATTTCTATATCATCAACAAACCATATCAAAATATTCTCCCCCCAATATAGACCAAATTTTCTAAAGCCATCTTTATCAGGATTAGTTCCAACCAGTTGAGATCCTCTGAAGCTTTTGAGATTTGTTTTATAGCCATCCCAATGAGCGGCATAATGAAATTTATTAGCATCCCACTCGGTTAGGTGTTCCATGATATCTATTTCCATTCCTTTGCCGTTAATAATCTCTTTGCGATCTTTTTCTATACCGGTGGATCGCATTTCAGAAATTTGAGGATCTTGGACTTTTTTGCTGCGATCAGGCATTAGCCAAAAAGCAGGCCAAAGACCTCGTGCTTGCGGGAGTTTCATTCTAATTTCGAAATAGCCATATTTTTGTTTGAATTTTCTGAAGCTATGAACAAAGCCAGAACTGAATTTCATAGTTTTTTTATTGCCATCTTTATCAATAAGTTTTAGTTTTTCTTTTTTGCTTGTAATTTGCAGGAATCCATTTGCAACAGAAACATTATCGTCTCTATAGAAGCATTTAGATCTTCTTACGTGGAGTTTGTTTGTCTCAAGACCCTTTGACCAAAGCTTTTGATTGTAATTGTTGAAATTCTCATCAAGAGTTAATGTCCACTTACCTTTTAAAGGTGGATTAGCCAAAGCAGTGTTTGGGAGAATGGCTAACAATAATATAAATACTAAAATTGGTTTTCGCAAAACATCAATATACTAGCATTTTCATTAGGTGCTTTTGCTGGGTTTTCAAAGTCTTAAAATGTGGAATAAAAGCCTTATGGGGACTGCTATTAATGGAATTGCGGCAAAGATTAAAGAACTTGATGGGCTTGGATCGCTATCCCCGGTGGCTGTTGAGTTAATTAATATCATAGATAAGCCTAAGACCAAAATTGAAGAAATTGAATCCCTGGTGAAATTAGACAAAGTTTTATATGCAAATGTTTTCAAGTATTTAAAGTCGGCTGCTTTTGGTTTAAGGAGAGTCCCGACTAATATAGAAGAGGCCATTCATTATTTGGGATTACATGGTTTAAGAGATTTAATTTTTTTACTTGCCTCTAGAAAATTTTTTAGTGGATCTAATAATTGGGCAAAAAGTGTTTTTGTAGCATTTGCTGCAAGAAAAATTGCCAATAGATTATCGCTGCATCCAAATATCTCCAGTAATATTTACAGCGCTGCATTAATGTATGACTTAGGGTTTTTAGTACTTTTGAAGCGTAAT
>JAJTHA010000122.1 GCA_021299565.1 Candidatus Caenarcanales bacterium | reverse complement strand
TGAATTTTCCGAATTCAGCAAAATGCACTGTAGTCGTAGCAGTAATGATACACAAAACAAAACCCAAAATAGGTGAACTAAATGATTTTGCGGGCAAGACACTGAAAATCAATCCCTTAGCATCTTTCACAAGAGACTCTGAATACCATTTGTATGCAATATAAGCACTATCAAATGTTGTAAGTGCGCCAAGTCCAACAAAAGTTAAATAGAAGCCAAGTAAGTAATTGAATTGTGGTTCAATTGCCAGAACTTTGGTGATAGTCGCTTTAAAAGGGAACAAGATACTGTGCGGATCAAGATTGGACATTGCGACTAGTACATCGGGATAAAATTCTCTTCCATAATCAAAGCATGCCAGGGCAATTAAGCCGTCTAGCATTAAGATTGACCAGAAAATTAATCCACCAATAATGTATGTAGCACTTGTTGATAGATTTTCTTTGCGGATTTGAATAACTCTTTGCCAGTTTTGGATATCAAGCCATGGACCTACTAAAAAGCCGATCATTATTGGAATCCAGAAAGCAAAATTTTCGAGGGGGCTTCCGAAGCTAAACAAACCAGTTGAATTATTTATAGCAAGCGATGCTGTCATGCCTTGTTGTGACGAAGTTACGGTTGTTGAAATTAAGTCTAAGTTACTGAATAATTGTGAATTAACCAAAACTGCAAGGCTGATAAACATGATCATGCCAAAAACCGCGTGGCTATATTTTATGCGTTTGATATCAAACTCTTCGCCAAGAAAAATCGTTGCACCAAAAAATACTCCCATTACCAAAATAGATAAAACACCAAGTGGCAATGTTACGTATTTGACGCAGGCAAAGAGAGTGAGGGTGATAGCTAGAAATTGATAGAACAATAATGCGAATTTAAAATTGCTTGCTTTTTTCAAAAAGTTTTGTTCGAATTCTTCAGCACTGTTAAATTTACGACTTATAAAATCATTTACTACTCCAAAAAGAGTCAGCCCGACAGCATCAATAGTTGCAAATTTGACTAGCGCATCAAATCCGAATTGAATTGCAACTTGTACTGAGAAAAACAGGCCAATGCCCCAGGTCCAGGCAAGAGCAACTGAATTACCCCAGAGAATTGTGTTGATGGTTTTGGAGAGAGTTTTTGTGTTAGACATCACGCTATATTTTAGCTTTATTTTCCTATACAAAACCTAGCAAAAATATTATCCAAAAGTTCTTCTGTTAGTGTTTCACCGGTTATTTCACCAAGCGATTGAATAGCCTGGCGCAAATCTATAGTCCAAAAATCTTCACTTAAATTTTTACTAGCTTCTAGGCTTTTATCTAGTGCTTGTTTTGCATGTCTCAATAAATCTGCTTGTCTCAAATTTATTTTTACAAGGTCTGTATTTAGTTGAATGATTTTGTCATAAATCATATTTTTTAGTTCTTCAATGTTTTGATCATTTTTAGATGAGATACAAATATCAAACAGTTCTTCATCATAATCGCTGACTAGATCTAGTTTAGTCCCGACTCGTAAATTTTCTTGATCATAATCCTCTTCAGTATAGTTAGTCATGTCTATGAGGTGCAAAATGAGATCAGCTTCTTGTATCGCCTGATAGCTTTTTTCTATTCCAATTTTTTCTATTTTGTCTTCGGTCTCTCTGATACCAGCAGTATCCAAAAGCACTATTGGTAAGCCTTTGATGCTGTAGCTTTCCTCTATAAGATCTCTGGTGGTCCCTGCGATATCAGTTACTATGGCTCTTTCTTTTTTGAGTAGAGAGTTTAATAAAGTTGACTTGCCCGCATTTGGATTGCCAACTATTGCTACTTTGTAACCATTACGGAGTATGTGTCCTTCTTTTTCTCCTGCAAGTAAAATATCAATTTGCTTTAGTTCTTGTAAAATTATTTGAGAAAATTTTTGACGATCAAATTCTCCGACTTCATCTGGGAAATCTATACTTGCGGTGACTTCTCCGAGTAGATTTAGCAGAGACAATCTCATGGACTTGATTTGTGAGCCGAGTTCGCCCTGATAGATTTTGATTGCGTTTTGCGAGGAGCTTGCAGATTTGGCATCAATGATATCTGCTATTGCTTCTGCTTGTGAAAGATCCATTTTGCCATTGATCACTGCTCTTTGAGTGAATTCACCTCGCTGAGCAAGTCTAGCTCCACTGTTTAAAACTAATTCAAGAATTTTTTCGGTAAGCCAAATGCCTCCATGAGAATGTATTTCTATGACATCTTCTCCGGTGAAACTTTTAGGTGCTTTGAAAGGTAGAATTAGAGCTTGATCTAGCTTGTTTTCGTTTTCGTAAATCCACGAGAGTTGAATTTGATGGTCAATAAAGATTTTTGATGAGAGTCTTTGTATTATTTCCCAGCTGTTTTTACCACTAATTCTAATAATGGATACAGCAGCTTTTGCTGGAGCTGTTACTATTGCTGCGATGGTGTCTGATGGGTACATTAAATCTTAAATTAGGTGCTGGTCTTAACCGTTTGCTGACCATTTGACCCCTTACTTTTCGATATTCACTATAGCAAGATTTTATTGATGGTACTTAAATTAGAAAAATTCAAATTTAATGCTGAAATTCTTAGAATAGAGGGCTTCGCCCTTATGAGCCCACTTGGAACTTTAATTATAAATTTTGTGGCAACTGAGATGAATATTCAGGAGTTCATAAATTTGAAATTGCTAATTTCATTTATAATGTTTCTTGTAGGCAATAGATTTCTCACACAAGCCGGAATAATAATGGAGAAAAGAGATGCAATTATTGACAAGTTTTGAAAAATTCATCGCAGTTGATTATCCTCTTATTGGTATGTTTTTAATCTCAAGTCCTGTATTCTTGTCTGCAGCTTATATATATTTCGGTAGAATTGGTAAATTACCAAGAATTGAAGATTATAAAAACTAAAATGCTGTCCTTGAAGCTAGCCTGAGCAAAGCTCAGGCGAAATAAAAAATCGAACTCTTGCAGCCGAAGCTACTAAAACTAAAATGGTGTCCTTGAAGCTAGCATGAGCGAAGCTCAGGCGAAATAAAAAATCGAACTCTTGCAGCCGAAGCTACTAAAACTAAAATGGTGTCCTTGAAGAGATTTGAACTCTTACAGCCGAAGCCACTACCCCCTCAAGATAGCGTGTCTACCAGTTCCACCACAAGGACTTAAATAGAGATTTTATCAGGTTAAATGACTCAAATCCCTAAATATCCCTTAAAACCAAGGCAAACAAGCAAGATAATATGCTAAGATTCTTGTTCGTAATGATGTTGAGCCCTAAACCCTCATACAAATCAGGTTGTTCGCCGGCTGAAGCGGCCCTCACTTTGGAGTGGGCAAAGAAAACACTCCAAGATACAAGTATTGATCAAAACGAAATTCCAATACTTACTTATGTGGTAGAAAACCTAACTGAGCTACTAAATGATTATGGAGCAGGAAGAGCAGTTTTTGAGGCGATGTA
>JAJTHA010000163.1 GCA_021299565.1 Candidatus Caenarcanales bacterium | reverse complement strand
GTTACGGACGAGAAAAGTTACATAGAAACGCAAGTTGATATTTGGGCTAAGGAGGAGAATCTTTCCGGAATAGATAAAGAAATTTTTGCTGTCAAATTTAATGATTATTACAAAAAATTTAAAGGAGATACTGATGCTAGAAGTAAGCTGAATACTCTGTTTCAAATGTATAAAAGCAAAAAAGTAGATTTCGACAAGCTTGAGATTTATGCTACTGCGTTTGATAAAAATGCCTCTATCGCAAATATTAAATCACTGGATAACTTTCAACAAGCACAAAAATTATCCAAAGAGCAATTGCAACAGCTAACTGATGCATTGACAGGAAATAATTCTCGTCAAAAAGCAGTTGTAGAGGCTGTATTAAAAAGTGGCCGTTTGCCATACAATAGCGAGGAAGCTACAAGTCTCAAGCTTTTCAAAATGCTTGAAGATGTAAAAGAAAAGAGTGGTGAAGATAAATTATTGTTGGAGCATTATGCAGTCTTGGCGGGGATTGACGATGGTGCTAAGAAAACAGCTTTTATTCAAAAACTAAGCGAGTGGTCAGTTAATAAAAAAATTGAAGTCCCTAAACTAAGATTCCTAGGTGATTTTTATAAAGCTGGTATGAAATTTGATGAGCTTGAGGTTCTAGTAGATGGAGCTAAGGCAAATATTGATGTTAAGGATTTGAAAGTAATAGCTGCTTATGCAATAAAAGAAAAAATCAATAAAACTGATCTGGCTAAATATAGCGCAATACTTGCTGGTACTAATGCTAACGCAAAAAGAATTCTAATTGATTCAATTAAGCTTAATAGAATCCCCATTACTGGTGAAGAGCTTACTCAAACAAAGCTTGAGCAAGTTCTGGATAAAGTCAAAACCGAAGCAGGTTTTTTTGATTTACAAATCGATCAGTGGGTTAAAAATTTAGATACCACTAAAAGAACTGTGATTAAAGAAAAATTGACCAAATACAAGAATGATCTCAAATTGACAATCCCACAATTGGGCAATTTGGTTTCTCTTAATTCCACCTATCCATTTCAAAGACTTGATGATATGGATGCATACGCAGATGCATTAAAAAAACAAGTTAAATTTGGGCAATTAAATGCCGTTGCAGATTTCTTGATAAGAAAAAACACCACTATAAATGCAACAACCCGAACCGAAAAAACTAATCAATATTTATCGATACTTTCTAGTAGTGATCCAACTAAAAATAACCAAAAACAAATTTTGCAAAATGCAATTAGTCGTGGAATGATTTCTTTAACAGGTAAGGAAGCTACAATCGCTAATATTGATGAGGCATTGACGGCGTCTAATAATGAGCAGAGTCTAACTGAGTTTAGTTTAAAACAAATTGCCAAAGATAAAGGATTGCGAGAAGGTGGAGTGAAGTATGAAGAATTTATGCGTAAGTATTACACCGATCTTTATCAAGGGCGTAAGCTGAAAATTGGAGAAATCAGATTTATTATTAGCATTGATAGCAAAGGCATATTTGGAGATAGTAATTTGACAAATTTAGTTAAACTGATGAAGTCACAAGATGGAACTGGTTTGGTCTCAAGATTAGAAAGATTTGCTACTAGTGAAGGATTGACTAGAACCAAGGTCTCTGAGTATCTGGCGATACTCTCAGGTTCACCAAGCCCAAAAAGAGACATGTTGATTCAAGCTCTTAATAGTAAATTTGTACCAATCTCTAATACAAGACTTTATTGATATTTGACTTATACAGTTTATAACTGGCATTATTGCAAATCAATCTCGCGGTGCAATCCAGAATTTTTTCAACAACTTCTAGTCCATTCTCTTCAAGTGTTTTTCCACTAGCAACAAGATCTACAATTACATCACTAAGACCGGTTAAAGGTCCAAGTTCAACTGAACCATATAAATTAATAATTTCAACAACAGTTGTAGTTGATGCAAAAAAATCTTTGGTAATTACAGGAAAAGTCGTAGAGACTTTTGTGTACTCTGGTAAATCTGCGACAGATTGGTATTTGTTTTTTGGGGCGCACACACTAAGGGTGCATGCTCCGTATCCTAAATCCTTTAGATGGCTAACATTGGCTTTTGAATCAATTATTGTATCTAAGCCGACTACTCCTAAATCAGCCGCCCCGTGCTGAACATAGATAGGCACATCATGTCCTCTGACAAGTAGAATTTCAATTTTTTGGAAACCATATGTCTCGCCAGTGCTTTGACTAATTAGTTTGCGTTTGTTCGAAAGATCAACTTCGATTTTTTTGGTTTTAAGAAACTCTATTGCGCCATCGAGAAGAGTTCCTTTCGACAAAGCTATACGAAGAGTTTTTTCTTCGTCAGTATGCTTCAGAGCAGCAAGAAGACCAGGCACATAAAACGCAAAGCCTATAGCTGGAATATCTTTGCCAAATTGACTACAAAGCTTATCGTATCTACCTCCTAAGGCGATTAATCTTCCGCTACCTTGTGCATAAAGATTCATATGAAAACCAGTGTAGAGCTTGAGATCAGGGCATTGCAGTGCATCAAAAACAACATTTGGATCAAGAGCTAGAATCGCTTTCAACTCTGATAAATCAATTCCTAAAGTCTCTTCTATTTGCTTAATATCAGTGCTGTGAAGCAAGAGAAAAATTTCTTTGCAATTTTTTTCTAAGGCGATAAGATCACCATCAAGCAAAAATTTGTAAGCTTTTGCCGCCAGGCTCCACTTGTTGTCTTGCTTGATTTTTGATTTGAAATAATTCGACTGCATTAAATAATCTAATTCAGTGCTAAAGTCCATATCCGGATTGCCATAGAGTTTAAATATCTGGTGCCAAATAGCAGCATGAGTGATGGTTAATTTGAATTTTTTTAAGCCACTTATTGCAATGGATTTGAGCATGAGATCTGCTATTTCCAGGTCACTGACCTCTTCTCCGAAAGCTTCTACTCCGATCTGTTGAATTTCTCTAGCTGCATCAGTTGCAAAACCGCTAAATCTATAGACTTTTGAATTATAAAAAAACTTTTGTGGAAGATTGATTCTGTCAAATCTTTGTGCCACTAATTTGGCGATAGGTTGAGTCAGTTCAGTTCTAAGTGCAAGGACTGTTCCATCTTTGTCCATCAATTTAAATACATCAGCTGAAAACTTCGAATTGGCTTTTTCAACAACTGACATGTCGACGATGGTCGGAATTTCTATTGGCTCAAAATCTAAGGAAGCAAATAATTTAGTTAGCTTTTCGCCTAACTCTTGTTGTTTGCGAAAATCTTCTGATTGCAGTGCTTTGAGACCAGTTATTGCCACGGTATTATGATGCTAGCATGAGCAATTCTTAAAATATTATTGCAGGAATGACCGTGTTATAATTGATTTTATGTCAAAAATTAAAGTAGGTATAAATGGTTTTGGGCGTATCGGTAGAAATGTATTCCGTACCCTAAATGAAAATTTCGCAAACACTCTAGAAGTGGTTGCCAT
>JAJTHA010000133.1 GCA_021299565.1 Candidatus Caenarcanales bacterium | reverse complement strand
TTCATCTCGAATCTTGTGATTGAATCTTGAATTAGATTGAATTTGATCAATTGTTTGATTAATTAGATTAGTTAATTTAAAGATAGTATTTTCTTTACTACTATCTTTAAGTTCGACCCTTAATATTGCTAATAGTTTAGCTCCAAACTCAGGATCAGTTTTAATTAATTCAAACCATTTTTTTAATTCATTTGTATCGTCAAGTCTTAGTATGAAATCTTTTCTTAATCCCTTTATTGAATCGTCTTCAGAGTTTCTGCTTCCAAACAATATATTTAAATTAGATACATTGACTTCTGGGGTAAAAATTGTTTTTAGGTAATTAGTTATAGCTGCTGGTATTTTGCCATCAAGTTTATTAACGCAGACACTTAGGAATCGTATTAGTTTTTCATTTGGATGTTTTATTTTTTCTAAGCTGTCGCCTAATTCATTCATCATTTCTGTAATAAACTTTTTGGGGAATTTAATTAAGCTTGTAAAAGCTTCATTCAAAAAATCTTCTGATAATTTATGTTTGTTACTGATCTCCCTAAGATCGTCTAAATGTTCATCAATATTCGTATAACTACTTATATTTATAAAGGCATAAAAACGAAATAATACTTTTAAAAATTCTTCACCAATAATTTTATTGTTTCTAATAATAAAATCTTTTATTACACTAATTAACTTTTCATTGGCTTTTAATATCGGTTCGGAGTTTAAACTCAATTGTTTTTTTTGATAAAAGCTTCTAAGGACTTTTAATAGGTCTTCTTCTTGTAGGTATTGTTTATTGCCATTAATTTTTTCAATAATGGCTAAAAATTTTCCTTCAGATTCAAATCGGTCAGCTTTTTGAAAATACGCCAAATCAATTTCAAGAGATTGTAAAAAATCTTTGTGGTTAAATTTCGGCTCTGATATTTTAGCTGGAATAGTAGATGATTCTTTTTGGCCACTTGTTGCAGCTACACGACGAGGTTCTGGCGGCTTTTCAAATTTGCGCAAAGCACTTCTATTTATGGGTTTGTTTCTATCAATAGCCACTATTAATACATATTAGCATGTTATCTGAATTGTTCGTTTTGCTATGATCAAACATCAGTTTGATGTCTGTAAAAAGCCCCTCTTCTTTTAATTTTCAGCAAGGAGTGATTAGCCTTAATAACTTTGATATTAGTTATAAGTATCAGTCAGATGATATTTTATCCCATGCAATTTTACTTTCAAAGCTTCATGCTCACGAAGATAATACGGTTACTCCTGATTTGCAGTTTCTTAGCATTAATATTTCTGGTATTTGTAAACATATAGACCAGCTTTGTTCTTTATTTAATGAAGATGAGCATAGAACCAATAGAGAGAATCATGTTGTCGAAGCTGTGATTAATAGATTAAATAGACCTGGATTTAAAGCTGAGGGTATTGGTTTTGAAGAAACTGATTTAACGAGCTTTAGAAAAGAATTTGATTTGGGTGACCAGCAAGTTAACGCAAGGCAATTTCCTACGGATATAATCAACAAGTTTATTGATAAGTGTCTTCAAAAACTAGTAGATTTAGCCAATAGACTTTATAAACTTGCTTCAAGTAGGGATCTACAAGAAAATTGTTTGACCATCAAAAATAGTTTATTAAAATTTCATCCCCAAAAAATAAATCTCCTTCAAAAGCTTTTTTTGGTAGATGCTAAAATCTAATCACCATGGTACTTCTAAACTCTCTTGAATTAGATTACGGTAAAAAGCTTGTTGATTTTGAACTGCTGGACACAATTACCGGCAAAATAGTATCAAGCAAGGATCTAAATAAAGAGCTAGCAGTGATAGCTTTCATCTGCAATCATTGCCCCTATGTTGTAAAAATCATCGATGAATTTTCTAAACTTGCGAGAAGCTGCAAAGATAGTTCAAAAGCACAATTCATCGCTATTTCAGCTAACGACCCAGATTATAGAGAAGAAGATAGTCCGCAGAATATGAAAATTTTTGCTGAGAAACATCAATTTTCTTTTCCATATTTATTTGATGAAAGTCAAGACGTAGCAAGGGCTTATGGTGCTGTTTGTACTCCTGATATTTTTGTGTATAAAAAAATCTCTACAGACTATAAACTGGTTTATCACGCTAGATTCGAAGATCTAGCAAAAGCTATAGATGATTTACAGAACCAAGATACAGTGAGTTTTGAAAATTTACCTTCAGCTGGTTGTTCGATTAAGTGGAGAGCATAAATCGACAGTAGAGATTTTATTTGATGGATAAAAACAAAAAAGAATTTTTCGAATTATTTGATTCAGGTAATTTTTATGACGCTCATGAGTTTCTTGAACAGCACTGGAATCAAGAACAAGACCCAGAAGAAAAAAAATATTTACAAGCTTTGATTCAAATCGCAGTGGCAAGACACTTATTAGAGCAAAAACGTTACGTAGGTGCTCAAAAGGTTATAGATAGGGCTATCAAAAATCTTGAAGGAATTTATGGCAAGCATAAAGAGATAGATATCAAATCTCTTGTACAATTTATTTGTAATGAATGCAGTAAAAACCAGTGAAACCCTAAAAATTTCTTTTCCAGTATTCCCTCTAGACTCTAGTCTAGTGGCTGGTCAAGAATACAAAATTGCTGATCATGTAAATTTATCTGGTCATAGCCCTAAACATATAGGCTTTATTCCAATCACGGATTTATATTTAGACAAACACAATTCAGAAGCCATTATAATCGCAGCTTTGAAGCCTGGCGTCATACCAACTGAAGAAGAGAAAAAAGTTTTATTGGCTAATGGCATTAAAGCTTATGCCTATGATTTTACAGAAGATGTCTTGTTTGCTGCGGCAAATGGAAGACAAGTAGAGGCGATGGCTTTTGTTCCCAAATTACCCAAAGCATACAAAATCTTTTCTACAAAAGCTGGCTTGAAAACTAGTGGAGGACTGGATTTTGGGGTTATATATTCTAGTGAACCTTGCAAGGCAGCTGGAGTATTTACAACCAATAAAGCAAGAGCAATTTGTGTTGATCATAATGAAGCTCGCCTCATCACAAAACAACCAATTCAAGTCATTGCTTGTAACGCTGGTATAGCAAATGCTGCAACCGGGCATGCCGGCAAGCAAGCGGATCTAGAATTTAGAATAGCTTTAGCAGAGAAATTTAATATAGATATAAACGCCTCTTTAATAGCTAGCACTGGTAAAATCGGAGTGCAATTAGATATTAGTAAAATCAATAAAGCTCTTACAAATATTCCTGAATCTAGTATTTTAGATTTTGCTACCGCGATCATGACTACAGATACCAGACCCAAAATTTTTCAATCTGGTTCAATGATTGGGTTTTGCAAAGGTTCTGGCATGATAGCTCCCAATATGGCAACTATGCTTGCTTTTATCATTAGCGATTATAAATTACGAGGGGATGATTTTGTTAATCTCAAGCAAATTTTGAAAGATGCTTGTGATAAAAGTTTCAATGCAATTTCAGTAGATAGTGATACCAGCACTAATGATATGGTTTTGCTTACTACTAATGAAACTGGCGAAGAAATTTCTTTGCATCAGTTTAAAGAGCATCTTGAAAAGGTTTGCCATGGTCTTGCGCAGCAGATTATTGCTGATGGAGAAGGTCTTACTAAAGTTATTGAATTGAATTTATATACTGATCTAAATCAACAAGACTCAAGACATCTTGCGATGAGAATTTTGAATTCACCTTTAGTGAAGACAGCTGTTTTTGGTAATGATCCAAATTGGGGCAGAATAATTGCTGCAGTTGGAAATGCTTATAGTGATTTGAAGCAAGATTTGGATTTAAATAATGTTAGTTTGAAAATTCTTGGAGAAGTTTTGTATCAAAACGGGCAGAACATTGAATTTAATAGAGAAATCATGTTCAGAGAAATTCAAAAAACAAATAGACTTGTCATTGATTTATCTATTGGCTCAGGTGCTAATTACTATCAAGCTTGGGGTAATGATTTGTCTTATGATTATGTAAAGATCAATGCGGAGTATTTTACCTAGGATTTTATTAAAAGTTTAGGCTTTATTTTAGCTATTTTGCATATGGTGGATACTAACTAGGTTAGAATAAAAGAGGTATTTGGAGAGGTGGCTGAGTGGCTGAAAGCGGCTTCCTGCTAAGAAGTTCTACGGTTGTTAAGACTGTAGCGAGGGTTCGAATCCCTCCCTCTCCGCCATTAAATTATGAAAGCAGAAGTTTTAGCCATAGGAACCGAGTTGATTATCGGTCATACGCTTAATACCAACGCAAGTTATATTTCGGAGATTTTAAGTAGTGTCGGTATTAGCGTTCATTATCATAGTTGCGTTGGTGATAACGAAAAACGAATTATCGAATGCCTAGAAATTGCCTCCAAAAGATCTGAACTGGTGATTATCACTGGTGGTCTTGGTCCTACTGATGATGATATAACTCATGACACACTAGCTAAGTTTTTGAATTATTCGATAAGTGAAGATCCTGTAGAAAGAGAAATTCTAGAAAAAAAAATTCAAAGGTAGAGAAATCCCACAAATTAACTATAAGCAAGCAAGAATTATTGACGGAGCAAAAGCAATCAAAAACCCGATTGGCACTGCAATTGGAATGTTTATTACCAAAAACCAAACAACTTACGTGACTTTTCCAGGGGTTCCTTGTGAAATGCAGGCGATGCTAAATTTGATTTTGCCGGATCTAACAGAAGAGCAAGCCGCGATTGTTTCTCACAAAATCAAAATGACTAATATAACTGAATCCAAGATGGCACAAATGATTTTAGATCATTATGAACAAAACTCTTTAGCTAATCCTTTTTTAGAATCCAATCCCTCACTAGCTCCTTACGCTGATTTGGGAGATGTTTATTTGAGAATCACAGCCAAAGCCAAAACATCAGCGGAGGCAAAAAACTTAATTGATGAATTCAAAAAACCAATCGAAAAAATTCTTGCAAATTATATTTATGGTTATGACGATGATACTTTAGCTAAAGTTTTGGCAAAAATTCTTGTTGAAAAGCAATTAAACATTGCTTTTGCTGAATCTTGCACTGGCGGGCTAGCAAGCAAAATCATGACTGATTTAGCCGGCGCTTCAGCGTACACCAAAGTAAATCTTGTTACATACTCAAACGAATCTAAGCAAAAGTTTTTGGGAGTTTCTGCTGAAACATTAATGAGTGAAGGAGCAGTGTCTGACACTTGTGCTAGAGAAATGGTAGTGGGTTTAAGTAAAATCTCCGATGCTGATATAAATGTCTCTATCACAGGAATTGCTGGTCCTGATGGAGCTAGTGAAGAAAAACCAATTGGAACTATTTTTGTGGGGATAGTGATTGTAGGTAAACAAGGTCTTGAGATCAAGACTCATAATTCTGGTATTCAAAAACATGAAGAAGGATATTTTTGTACAGTGCAAAAACTTGATTGGGCGCATAGACCTCTTGATAGAGAGCAGGTTAGGGAGCTTGCGGTTAAAAAGGTTTTGTGGATATTGATAAATCTGTTGAAATTAGGTATTTAGCCCTATTGTAAATACGCCTTAAAAGTGTTATATTGATCTCATGGCTTTAGATATTGGAAATTTTAGAGATAGAACTTGGTTTCAAGGTTCAAGTTCCCCTGTGAATTTTGGTAAAGATTTGCCTAATGAGTTATTAAATCCATTGTCGGATGCTTTAAGAGCCGTTGAAAATAGACCAAGCAATGAGTCAATGACAAACCAATTTGATCATGTTGTAAAAGCACTTAAACACCTGGCTCCATCTTTACAAGAGCTTATTAGTGATAGCGCACAATATGGTCAAGCAAAATACAAAAATGGTAATTATCAGGTATCTATTTCAAATGATAAAGGCAGCAAGCAAATTTCTATAAGTGTTTCAGATGAGCTAAGACATCTAAGTTTTGCTTTAAACGAAGAAGCTCAGTTTGTAGGAGATATTAGATATTCAAAATCTGAGCCCCAAAAACCTCTACGCAGCCAAGGACTAGTTGATCGTTACGAAGCATTTGTTAAAAGAGCTGAAAAGGCAACTACCTTTGCTGTTAATGACAACGATGCTCGTTCAGAGCTCATTACAAGGCTACATTCTAGCTTGAGCGTATAAGATTCTATGTCAATTGATCCATTATTTCCTGGTTTAAAAGCTGCTATTAATCAAGATCGAGATCAAGCATCATTAAATGAAAATCATTTATCAAGAGACTTTTGGGAATTTTGGGATGATAGTGCGAATTTCAGAAGAAAGCAGGTCTCCGACATAAGCCAAAAGCTTGTAGAAGAAGATAGTCAAGAAGATATATACAAAAGATTTTTATTTATATTAAAAGACACTTTTGAGCTTTTTGATAAATTAATTGAAAGTAATGTTGATGATTGGGATCATGATGCTCAAACAATTAGTCCTCAAGAGCCACGTGAAGAATTCAAATTATTAGCGAAATTGATTTCACCAAAAGATAAAGCTGAGTCTGAAGACAAGGTAAGCAGCAGAGACTCTATAGATTTTTTTCAAGAACCAATTGAGAAGTTTATGCAGTCGACGTCTACTCTGTTCCAAGAATCTACGAACAAAGGTACAAGGTTGCCTCAGGATCTTGCAATGAAGCTTAAGTTTGCCCAAACATATTTATCAGCAATGACTTTTAAAAACCTAAGCGAAAAAGCTTTATTACAAGGAGTTGATAAATTGGTCGAGAAAGCAGATTCTACTCAAGAGCATCAAGAAATTGTTCAACGAGCTATAATATTTGGTCTTTTCAAATCTATGCTAGATCAGCTCGAGACTTTTTTTGATGATTTCGTAAGACCTAGTATTGATAAAAATACTCAGGATCTGGTTGATTCTTTGCAGGAAGTTACTTTTTCTTTGAGAAGTTTTTATACTGAACAAATTCAAAAAATCAAAGCT
>JAJTHA010000019.1 GCA_021299565.1 Candidatus Caenarcanales bacterium | reverse complement strand
TGGTAATTGCCCACCTATTGGAGCGATGCCAAGTAAAAGTGCTTGCGGCTTCTGATCTTGATTCAAAGCCTCCTCTAATGTTTTTAGAATTTTGATATTGCCATCACTAAGACCTTGGTATCCTCCGTCAATAACAGAATTTATTGGGTAAGAGCCATAGCGAATTACTCCATAGGCTGTTTTGGCATGTCTAGTTCCCCAATAGCCCTCAGCCAAAATGGTGATTACAGGTTTTTGAGAATAAAAATCTTTGAAGAGCACTGAAAGTATTATTCCACAAATATGATTAAATGATTTTATGGATCTTGAGAAAATCATCACTAAATTCAATATTCCAAAAGCGGCAAACGTTGCAATTCATGTATGCAAACTCAAGAAAGGTAAGACTGTCAAAGAATATAAATATCTTTGCAATCAAAAAGATAATGTTTTCCATCCTGCAAGCTTAATCAAGCTATTTAATAGCTATTTAGCTTATCTACAAATTGGCAAACAAAAAAATCCAGAGATTCTAAGAGCGATAAAAGAAAGCCTTAAAGTTTCTGATAATGATGCACTAGGTTTATTAGTGGATTTCAACTCAAACACCAATTCCGGACCTGATTTGTCTCAAATCCAACTAGCAAAATTTCTGCAAGCACGAGGTACAATTACCAAATATTTTAGAGATAAAAAATACAGCAAAAATCTCAAGTTAGCTTGTAAATGTTTTAGTTTTGGACCTTTTGGTAGAGATAGACAATTGATAGAGATTGATGGTGCTAATCAAATTAGCTTAGAAGATGCCTCAAAAATAATTCTTGAGATTTACAACAAAAGTCCTCAATTGCTTGAATTCATGAAAAGAGACTTTAAAGACAAAGAAGATGTCCAAACAAAATTTATAACAGCAGGCATTTACAAGAAAGCCAAAAATGTATTTTCAAAAGCAGGCTGGAACTCAAAGGTAAGACATGATACAGCAATATTTACCATCAATAAACAAGAATACTTGATGACTATTTTAACCAAAGGTCTTTCAAAAAGAAAATCTTTAATTGCTCAAATAGCTTCTAGTCTTGTTTCAAATTTGACTTAGAAGCTTTTGGCTTAAAGCTTTCGCCACCAGCAGTACCAAAATATTTTTTGAGAAAAGTTTCATCCAGGCTATATTTACCAGGACCATGTGTAGCAATTACGGAGAGCATTACAAGATAGTAAAAAGGAATCTCAAAGCCATTATTAGAGGCTGAAAATCCATTATGAAAATGCACAGTATTAATTGCCATAAACATAACTACCATTAATGGCACAGCGATAAATCTGGTTTTGAAACCAAGCACCAAAAAAATCACACCTAATGCTTCTGTTGAAGCTGCAAGAAAAGCCATGATCCAGGGATAAGGTAAACCCAAATCTCCACTGAACCAGTCAACGATAGCATTGAAATTATAAAGCTTATTAAGCGCAGGTTTGTAAAAGCCCAAAGCCAGTGTGAATCTCATTGCAAGCAAAGACAAGCTTTGAAACTTAGACATTAACTTGATTAGAGCCTGAGTAATCTTATACATCACCAATCATCTATGATAGCGCCTTTAGCGTATTCGGTCGCGCGGGTCTCAAAAAAGTTCGCGTGCTCTTTACCATTGACCATAAGGTTTAACCAAGGCAAAGGATTTTCTTTGATATCATAAATCGGCTCTAGATTAAGATCACCAAGTCTTTTATTTGCAATATATCTAATATAGTCTTTGACTTCAGCTGAAGTTAATCCTTCCACCGCTCCTAAAGCAAAACAAGTGTCAATAAAATTATCTTCGAGTCCAACCATTTCATCACAGATTTTGTAGAGTTCTTTTTTAAAATCCTCAGTCCAGATATAAGATCTTTCTTTGATAAATTCTCTAAACAAAGTACAAATCCCTTCTGAGTGCAAAGACTCGTCTCTAATAGACCAAGTAATAATTTGACCAACGTTTTTGAGAAGTCCTCTGCGAGGGAAATTCATCAGAATTGCAAAACTAGCAAATAAACTAATACCTTCCATGAAAGCACCAAAAACCGCAAGATTCTTAGCAATATCAGCATCTGTTTCAATACTGAAATTCTGCAAATATTCATACTTGTTTTTCATCGCTTCATAATCACGAAAAGCTTTGTATTCAACCTCTGGCAAGCCCAAGGTGTCATTTAAATGTGAATAAGCCCACACGTGTACCGTTTCCATCGCAGCAAAGGCTGTAAGCATCATAGTTATTTCTGGCTTAGGGAAAATATGCACTAATTTACTGTTGTAATTATTTTGGACCTCTAAATCGCCTTGAGTAAAAAATCTAAGTACTTGAATAATCAAATTGGATTCTTGCGCTGTTAATTTAGCTTTGAAATCGACTATGTCATCTGCCATAGGCACTTCTGTAGGAAGCCAGTGCGCCTGTTGCTGAAGTTTGAAATATTCAAAAAACTGAGGATATTCAAAAGGCTTATAGTAATCTCTGGTTCTTAAAAGATCGACGCGAGCCAAGCCTTCATTAACTATTGGAGAAGTTGAAATAGAATCAAAATCATCAATAATCACATCATTAATGGTTGATAAGTTTTGGGCCTGTGCTAAGTCATTTTGGACAAGGGTTTCTTGGTTCATTATGTATTTCCTAATTATTCACTTGAGTTATATTTATTGGACGACAACTAGTGATTTTGTATCCCAATTCTGCCATATTTAGTGTCTAAAAAAGAAAAGTGCCTATTTAAACGCTTAATATATAAGATCGGGACTTTCTATACTAGAACTTTTCATCTGACTAATCAAGCTACCTTGGGCTAAAATATTCTTTATTTAAGGCTCAAAT
Organism: Candidatus Caenarcanales bacterium; assembly: GCA_021299565.1. Classification (GTDB taxonomy): domain Bacteria; phylum Cyanobacteriota; class Vampirovibrionia; order LMEP-6097; family LMEP-6097; genus JAJTHA01. The sequence goes on along the minus strand of JAJTHA010000019.1, from coordinate 2,495 downwards.
CCTTTTATAGAAAGGGGCTTAAGCGCTTAACTAGCTAAGTAAATAAGAATTAATTCAGTAAGACCATTGACTTAAGCAAACTAATGCTTCTCACAAGTATCGCAGTGATTGCAAAGCTTGATATTGATATAGTGAGAAATCGCGATAGAGAGGCCGCCAAAAGCCATCATGATCGGCTCAGGGAAAAACTCTTCCCAATGCCCCATTTGAGCGATACTAATCACAGCAGAGCCGAGTAAAAGCCCATAAAATGGAGCAAAATTACGATGTTGCTTATAAAAACTCCAGCTGATATTCAAAAAAGCTAATCCCAAAGTAACCATAATTATTATGGTTTCAAATCTTTCTTCAAAAACAAAGCCTAAACCCACCAAAGGAGCAAGGGTAATTAATAATGGGGCCAAAGCGCAATGAACAGCACAAATCGAGCTTGCCGCCATGCCAATTCTATCTAATATTTTCTGGGCACTTGCCATGAGCAAAAGATAATTTTAGCTAAGCTTGGCTGATAATGCAAGTATCCTAACTAGCTTTACCCTATTGCGTTCATGTTTTTCTACTCTTAATTTAAGCCCCTGATGCTCAACTTCATCTCCAGGCTTGGGTTCTGTACCTATTAGCCCAAATACCAAGCCACCGATGGTATCAAAACGCTCTGATTTAAGTTCGGTTCCTAGTTCATTATTGATATCTTCCAAATTCAAAAGCCCATCAACAATTACATCACCATTAGAAAGCCTATCTATGCTTTTATGTTTTTTCTTGTCATCTTCATCATCAATCTCGCCAAAAATTTCTTCAACGATATCTTCAGCTGTAATTAGTCCACTCACGCCACCAAACTCATCAATTAAAACTGCGATTTGTTTTTTCTTTTCCTGCATGATTTTAAGAAGATCAATAATATAAATTCCATCTGATGCTTTCAAAGCATCACTGATAATGGTTTTGATATTACTCTTGATATTAGCGTCTTGGTAAGCTTTCAAAATATCTTTGATATGAAAATAGCCAATAATATTATCAATGCGATCTTGAAAAACAGGAAATCTTGAAAAGCTTGTTCTATTTGCAGCAATGCCGGCTTCTTCTATGCTCATATCCGCGCTGATACAAAACAAATCAGAGCGCGGGACCATGATATCTCTTGCGATAGTATCATTGAACTCAAAAACATTTTGCATTAATTGTTCTTCTTCTGCTTCAAGCACTCCTTGAGCCTGAGAACTACTGAGTATCATCTTGATCTCTGCTTCTGTGTGGGTATTGTCGGTGAAATTGACATCAATACCAAAAGTTTTTAAAACAAAATTAGAGCATGCATTCAAAACCATCACCGGTATTTTAAAAATCAAATACAAAAATCTAATATAGTAAGCAAGCGCAAAAGCGATTTTTTCTGGATTCATAATCGCCAAATTTTTGGGAACAATTTCGCCAAGAATCACATGAAAAAAAGTTATAAGTCCGATGGCAATTGCTGTTGATAAAACATGGGGATCAACAGGTAAATCATATTGAAGCAAAAAAGGAGTAAGAAAAATCGCAAGCTTGGCTTCAGCAACAGCACCGAGTGCTAGTGAAGCAATGGTAATTCCAACTTGACAAGCAGAAATATAATTATTGATATTGCTCAAAATATTTTGAAGAAGTTTTGCGGTATTAACTTCTAGTTTGGAATAAGTATCATCTAGACCCTGGGCAATATTATCGATCTGGGTTTTGCGCACACGAGCGATAGCAAATTCGCTAGCGACAAAGCTAGCATTCAAAATTATTAAAACTAGCATCACTAGTAGAGAGAAAGGATCCTGCACAAGAGGCAATATACCACAAATGACCTAGGACAAATCATCTAAAGAGCTTATCTAGACTATTGAGAAACTGAGAATAACCTTTATATGAAAAGGCTTTTGGGCTTAGTTTTGATCTTGATTGTTTCCGCAAATAATATTTGTGTTAAGGCCGCTGGCAAAAACGACAAAAACAAAGATACTGGTATCAACACAGAAACTTTAACAGGTGGAGTAATTCATAGAGAAGGTTACTATCTACCACGCGGCATGAAAGTACCAGTTATACTTCGCACTCCGATTGATACGAGATTTAGTAAAGAAAAAGATTTAGTGACTGTTCAGACAGCTGAAGATATAGTGATTGGTGACTATGTCATGATCCCTGCAAATAGTTTTTTGCATGGATATATTAGCTATCTAGAAGGTCCAGGCAAAATGCACAAACGCCCAAAAGTCGCAATGACTTTTGATAGCGTGTCTATCAAAGGCAAAGCTGGAGGAGATTCTAGAAAGTATTTAACTATTAGAGGTTCCATTAAAGAAACTCAAGTGCTTGCTAAAGCCGAAAGAGTCAATGATGGACAACTTTATAAACCAAGAGCAAAAAAAGCAGCTATAGTAGGCGGCGCTACTGGGCTTGCCGCTGGTTATGGTTACTCGACTCTTGCAATGCCTTTTGGTGGTCTTGGTATAAGTAGC
>JAJTHA010000116.1 GCA_021299565.1 Candidatus Caenarcanales bacterium | reverse complement strand
CATAGAGCTGCTTGAGTCTCAGGGCTACCGTTATTTATCACCAGAAGAGCATGAGATAGAGCGCAAGGCTAATTTATCAGAAGTAGTTCTAGAAACTAGGCTCAGAGAAGCTATAGATAGAATCAACCCCAAAGCCTCTCAAGATGCTAAAGACGAGGCTATCAAGCAAGTGCTTAATTTATCTATTGCAAACTTAATCGACAGCAACGAAGCCTTCCACGTTATGCTCACAGAGGGTATTAGAGTTGAGACTTATCAAGATGGAGAAACCAGAGGAGAAGAAATCCAGCTCATAAATTATGAGACTCCTTCAAACAATAATTTCATAGTAGCTAATCAATTCACTGTTACTCATGACAACAGTAACAAAAGACCAGATATTATTCTACTTATTAATGGCTTACCACTTGTGGTGATTGAGCTTAAGAATCCTACTGACGAGCAAGCCACTACTCATAAAGCATATACGCAATTACAGAATTACAAAAAAGCTATCCCAAATTTATTTATTTACAACAGCGTACTAGTTGCTTCTGATGGACTTGATGCCAAGGCTGGCTCACTCACAGCAGGCTGGACTAGATTTGCAGCTTGGAAGACTGTAGATGGTATCAGAGAAGATAAAAGAACCATACCCCAAAGTGAGACTTTGATAAAAGGCATGCTTAGACCTGATATCCTGCTTGATCTAATTAAACAATTTACTGTTTTTGAGAAGACTAAGAAAGAAGACCCTAAGACAGGCTTAATCATGATAGAGACAGTCAAGAAGATCGCTTCTTATCATCAATATCATGCTGTCAATAAAGCCATAGAATCCACTAAACAAGCAACTTCTGAGCATGGGAGCCGCAAGGCTGGAGTGGTCTGGCATACTCAAGGTTCTGGTAAATCACTCTCCATGGTTTTTTATGCAGGCAAGTCAGTTCTTGCTCTTAATAACCCGACTGTTTTAGTTATCACTGATAGAAATGATCTAGATGAACAATTATTTGATACTTTTGCTTCTTGCAAACAGCTATTAAGGCAAGACCCAGTTCAAGCAAAAGATAGAATTCATATCAAAGAACTTCTTAATACTCAAGGTGGAGGGATTATTTTCTCTACTATCCAAAAATTCTCACCAGAAGAAGGCAAAGAAATCTATGACAGGCTTTCTGATCGTAAAAATATCATAGTGATTGCAGATGAAGCACATCGCAGTCAGTACGGCTTTGAAGCCAAAATTATAATCAAAAACGATGAAGCTATCACTAAATATGGCTTTGCTAAATATATTCGTGATGCTTTGCCTAATGCTTCTTTTATTGGTTTTACTGGAACACCTATCGAAAAAGAAGACGCTTCGACCCCAGCTGTATTTGGCAACTATGTAGATGTCTATGATATAGAGCAAGCTGTAATTGATGGCGCTACAGTAAGGATATTTTATGAGTCCCGACTTGCTAAAGTTCATCTTAAGGACGAAGAAGCTAGACAGATAGACTATGAAGTAGAAGCGATTACCGAGGGAGAAGAGAGCACCGCTACAGAAAAAGCCAAAGCTAAATGGGCGACAATTGAAGCTATAGTCGGACATCCAGAGAGGCTCAAGGCGATTGCAGAAGATTTCATCAAGCATTTTGAAGCTAGGCAAACTGTTTTTGAAGGTAAGGCTATGTTCGTAGCGATGAGTAGGCGAATAGCGGTCGATTTCTATAATGCCATCATCAAGCTAAGACCAGAATGGCATAGTACAGACAAAAATCAAGGTGTGATTAAAGTAATTATGACCAGTTCTTCAAGTGATCCTGAAGACTGGCAACTGCACCATACTACTAAACAAGATAGAAAAGATCTTGGTGAAAGACTTAAAGACCCTAATGATTCATTGAAAATAGTTATAGTTAGAGACATGTGGCTGACTGGTTTTGATGCTCCTTGCCTGCATACTCTCTATGTAGATAAACCTATGAAAGGACACAACTTAATGCAGGCTATCGCTCGTGTTAATAGAGTCTATAAAGACAAACCAGGAGGATTAGTTGTAGATTATATCGGCATCGCTTCTGATCTTAAAAATGCACTTGCTGTTTACACTGAGAGCGGAGGCAAGGGTAGTCCTACCTTTAATCAGGCAGAAGCCGTTGCTTCAATGCTTGAAAAATATGAAGTGGTCTCTCAGCTGTTTGATGGTTTTGATTACAAAAAATACTTACACGCTGACACCAAAGAAAAATTAACCATAATTCTTGAAGCTCAAGAGCATATTTTAGGACTTGATGATGGTAAGAATCGTTTCACTCGAGAAGTAGGCTTACTAGTCCAAGCTTTTGCTCTATCTATGCCAAACCTAAAAGCCCTAGAAATCAATGAGGAAGTGGGTTTCTTTCAAGCGGTGAAAGCGAGGTTAGTTAAATTCGAGTCAAGCGGAGCTGGTAAGAGTGACGAGGAAATTGAAACAGCTATCAAACAGATTGTCGATAGAGCGATAGTTTCAGAAGGGGTGATAGATATTTTTGATGCGGCTGGTATCAAAAAACCAGATATATCTATTCTTTCTGATGAGTTCCTAGAAGAAATTAGAGGCATGAAGCGCAAAAACCTTGCTCTAGAGTTACTTAAGAAAATTCTTAACGATGAAATCAGAGATCGTAGTAAGAAGAATTTAATTCAAAGCAAAAAATTCTCAGAAATGCTGGAGAGAGCTATTAATAAATACCAGAACAATTTACTAACTGCTTCTCAAGTTATAGATGAAATGATTTCAATGGCTAAAGAGTTCAGTGCTGACGATGAAAGAGCCAAGCAACTTGGTCTATCAGATTATGAAATAGCCTTTTATGATGCTTTAGCGAACAATGATAGTGCTAAAAGTGTTATGGGTAATGAGATCTTATGCGAACTAGCTAGAGTGCTATTCCAAAAAGTCAAAGAAAATGTAAGTATTGACTGGACTATCAAAGAGAGTGTTCGCTCACACTTGAGAGCAATAATTAAACGAACACTTAATAAATATGGCTATCCACCAGATCTGCAGTTATTAGCTACTGAGAATATAATCAAGCAGGCTGAAATGGTTGCACCAGGTTGTATTCAAGATAGTTAGTTTGACGGTGAAGAAATTGTATACGAAACTTACAACTCTTCCGAAAAATAATCATAATCAATTTTTTTCAAACTATATTGCTTAACTTCTGAAACCCCTACACCATGCTCTATCATTAATTCAGCGAGCTTAATACCATCAATCAAAATCACTTTGTGTTGAACAGAGCTTGCGAAATTTCTAGCTTCTAGAGTGTATGAAGAAGTAGTAATAAATACACCTTAGTT
>JAJTHA010000111.1 GCA_021299565.1 Candidatus Caenarcanales bacterium | reverse complement strand
TGTTTTTTGTATAGATACACGCTCTGATTTGATGAGAAATCGTTTAGAAGCGATTAATAACTATCCAACTTTTGGTTTCCCTGGATTTTTCGGATTACCATTAAGGTTTCATGACGATAATGATTACGGCAATTATAATGCCTGCCCTATTATCCTAGAACCCAAACACGATATGACTTTGACAAGCTCAAACAAAAATATATCAAAAATCATCATAGAACTTAATCAGATTTTGAGTGACCTAAAAAACAAACAATCTAGTAGTTTTGTGTTTGCTGAATTAGCAGGTGCATTTTTGGGGCTAATGATAATTCTACAAAACACACTTACGCAAGTTTTTAGATTAATTAAACCAAAATTAGATAGCAAACTACAGAATCTAAAATCTAAGCAATACGCAGATAAAAATATACTTTCAGGGATCAGTCTACAAGACCAAATTCTCTATGCGAGCACCTCACTCAAAATTCTTGGCATGGTCAAAGATTTCGCCCCACAAGTAGTCTTCTGTGGACACGGCTCAAGTACGCGCAACAATCCTTTTGCGGCAAGTCTTGATTGCGGCGCTTGTGGAGGGCATCATGGTGTTTACAACGCAAGCGTATTAGCGCAGATATTAAATAATCCAAAAGTTAGAGAGATTCTAAAAACAGATGATATTTATATTGATCCACAAAGCAAATTTTTTGCTGCAAGTCACGATACAACCATAGATCAACTTACATTAGTTGATCCTAATCATGAAGCAAGCACCGAGCTCAAATCAGATCTAGGGGCAATATCTACACAATTAGGTTTATCAAAAAGTCTTGATTGGTCAGAAACCAGACCAGAATGGGGATTAGCAAGAAACGCGATGATGGTAATAGGTCCTCGTCGAATCACTCAGGGATTGGATTTGGACTCTAGATCATTTTTGCAATCTTACGAGCCTGAACTTGATAATGACGGAACATTTTTGGAGATTTTGCTAACTGCACCGATGTTAGTTGCGAATATGATCAATATGCAATATTTCTTCTCAACTAATGACAATGATGTTTTGGGAAGTTTCAGCAAGCCATATCATAATGTGGTGGGTGGATTCGGTGTGACGAAAGGCAATTCAAGTGACTTACAATTAGGATTGCCCTTGCAATCGGTGAATATAAGCGAAGACGAACTTTATCATGAACCACTCAGGCTAAATGTCTTTGTTTATGCTGATCCAATACTTACGCAAAAAATAATTAACAAACATAATAAATTACAAAATTTAATTTTCAATAATTGGTTAAAATTCCACTTAATCAATTGCAATGACAATAAAATTTATACAATAGACAAGAGAGGATATTTTTATGGAATCAATAATTGATAATGAATTTGGAGTAGAGTTCAACAAACTCTACAAATTAGAAGTGATAGTTTCTGGAGAACACGAAGCTCTAGTCGCGACAATCATGCAAGATGCTTCTGCAAAAGGCTTTACCCTTTTAAGGAATGTTTCCGGCATGGGTCATCATGGCTTTCACGAAGGCAGGTTGCTTTATAATGATCAGCATAATCAAGTGATGTTCATTACTGTTGCTGCTCGTGATTCGATATTGGCTATCAGTAAAACTCTCAAAACACTTTTTGAAAAACATTCTGGGGTGATGTTTGTCAGCCCTGTTTTGGTTAGCAGACAAGAGTATTTCACTCCGTAGACGATAAACGAAAAAAATTATAAAAATTAGGCTAATTTGGGACCCGACCCCGGAATTAGCCATGCTAAAAAGATAATAGTGCACCCGACCAAAAAACTATCAATACTAGCTACTGGTGGCACCATTGCTACCAAAATGGCACATACTGAAGGCCGTCAAGTTGATATAACTACATTCAAAAATAGAATTTCCAGGAAAGCTGTCGCAAGAATTTCGAGCCCTTATTTCATCATAAGTGAAAACACAGAAGCTAATAATATCTTCAAGTTAGTTGATGCACTAATCAGGCTAATCAAAACCCACAAAGAAAAACATATCTTGGTAACTCACGGGACAGATGCAATGAACGAAGTTCTATCAATAATTAGTGATAAAGATACTGCTCAAGCAAAGCACGCTATCAAGAAGCCAGGAAATCTTCAAAACCAAATAAATCATTTGCATAAACTAATACAAAAATATCAAGTCAAAATTGTTTTTACTGGTGCAAATAATCTAGATGATATAGAAATCAAAAACAATCTTGATAATTCAAGCAAAACATTATTCGACTCAAATACACCAGGACCTGGTATTTATCTGAGTTTTAATGGCAAATTATTAGAGGCAAGATCAGCTTACAAAGAAAGATTTAGAGAGCCTCTTATGACTTTCACTGACTTTCCAATGTTAAATGGGGTTGAAAAAGATGAAGCGGATGTTTTAGTTTATAGATTAAATCAAGTAAGATTTAGCCCCCATGATCTACTCAAACAAATCGAAACAAGAAAAGCAGAGGGACAAGCAACTAGAGCAATAAAATTTATTTTTTATCACAGTAGCACCGCCAATGTAAATCCCGAGAGCAAATATAACGCCGCCGAATTAATCAAACAAGTCAAAGAAAAATATCCAGAGATAACACTTTTTGGAGTCACGGAAAACGCTGAGCCACTAGAATTCGGGAAATATTATGGTTCAAAAGTTTTTGATGAACTTGGAGTCATGAAGCCATACGATTACTATATCCCACGTTATGATCAAGTAAAACAAGAGCAGGGTGGTTGTTGTATTCGCCGCTGTGGTATTTGTCATCAAAGCGGACCTAGCAAAATTGCAAAATTAGCTAGAACAGCTGGCATTGAAAAACGCTAATGCAAAAACTTTTTATACTAATAATAGCCGGCACAGATCTCATAGAAGAGCCTGGGATTTCAGCAGCAGGAATTAATCACGAAATGCTGAAATACACTGCGGCTCTTGACTCAGAATTTATTTACCACGGTAAAGTTCTTAGTTTAGACTCACTGCCTCTGTCTCCAAACAAAATAGTCAGCCCTGCTTTGATTTCAAAAGCCTGCCTTAATATCTTGGGCTTTGATATTTTGATTATTGATTCAGGCGCTCACATCAAACCCCAATGCCCTTATATTACTGCCTATGACAAGGTTACAAGCAATATCAGAGAACAGGATTCACTGCCACAAGAGAACATAAAAGAAATTTTTGAAAACATAAAAAAGCTTCAGCTTGAAAAATATGACGAATTAATAATTGCAGAATGCGTAGTTGGTGGTACAACTACAGCTCTTGCCACTTTAGAAGCCATGGGCATCAATGCTTTCGATAAAATCTCTAGTAGTTTTCCTGATGGCAATCATGAACTCAAAAAACAAATTGTCAATCAAGCACTAACAAGAACAAATTACGACAGTAAAAATCCCTTAGACTTAATCTGCAAATTTGGCGATGCCATGCAGGCAACAGTTCTTGCAATTTCAGAAAACTATTCTGGATCAGTAATTCTTGCTGGCGGGACTCAAATGCTTGCCGTAAAAGCCTTGAATGATAAATATTTAGGACATAGAGCTAATATTTCTATTGCAACAAGTCCATGGATCACCAATGATAAATCTGCTGATTTTGATGCATTGCAGCAAGCAGCTTGCCCACAAACAAATATCTATTCAGCGAATATTTCAGAAATTCTTGCTGATAAAAGACTCATCGATGAAATCAAAAAATTAAGTGCCAATAAATATTGCCTTGATGAAATAATCGCAGAATATAACAAAGGTCATGTCAAAGAAGGAGTTGGCATGGGGGCTTTATTGTATTTTGCAACTAAAATTTAGTTGCATTTTAACCATTTTGTGGTATATAATTCTTGTAAGTGTCGAAAAAGCAAAAGTTAATCGCCAGGTTCAAAAAGAATCCCAAAGATTTCACTTGGGATGAACTTGTTACTATGCTTGTATATCTAGGCTTTATCGAGGAGAAACTTGGTAAGACATCTGGCTCTAGAGCGATGTTTATGAATCAGGAAGGCGTCACGATAAGAACTCACAAACCACACCCTGCAAAAATAATTAAGGGTTATGTGATCAAGGAAATAATAGAAATATTAGAAAGGAACCAAAAAATATGAGTAATTTAATAGAGTACAAAGGATACTACGGATCAGTAAACTTCAGCGCCGAAGATAAAGTCTTCTATGGAAAATTGGAGTTCATAAATAGTGCAATCATGTTTGAAGGCACTGACATCAAAAGCCTTGAAAAAGACTTTAAGAATGCTGTTGAAGACTACCTCACACTATGCCAAAAAAAAGGAATAGATCCACAAAGACCTTTCAAAGGCAGCTTCAATGTAAGAACAGGTGAAGACTTACATCGTAAACTAGTTGTTTATGCCGAAAAGAATGATCTTAATTTAAACAAGGTTGTTGTAGAAGCTTTAGAAGAGTATTTGAAAAAAGCTGCTTAAAACCATTTTAAACCATTACATTAAAATAGTTATAATTAAACAAAAAAACGTTAAGTCTAGCTAATATAGGGTAGAATTACTATAATTAAAGGAAAACCAAAATAAAGCTATGGTTTAAAATTGTAAAATGAGAGTAAAAAGAGATATTTTTGAAGAGATATATCAAGAGTTTGACCAAAATGAAATTTGTATTTTAATGGGGCCAAGACAAGTAGGCAAATCAACTCTAATGATACAAATACAGGAAAAAATTAAAACCAAAAGTGTGTTTTTTGATCTGGAAGATCCATTGACATTAGCCGAGTTTAATTTAGATACAGCAGGTTTAATTCAAAAACTTAAAAATACAAACGCAAAAGTAATTTTCATCGATGAATTCCACTATCTTGAAAATGCTTCGAAAATATTTAAAAGTATTTTTGACAATGGTGCCAGAAACCCCAAAGAAAAAATAAAAATTTATGCAAGTGGTTCATCTTCGATAGAAATGCATAAACATCTCAAAGAAAGCCTTGCCGGCAGAAAAAACACTTATCAAATTTTCCCTTTGGCATTTTTAGAAATCAAAAGAGCAAT
>JAJTHA010000108.1 GCA_021299565.1 Candidatus Caenarcanales bacterium | reverse complement strand
CCTCACATTTAACAAAAACAGAAGGCAAAAAATTCATTTCAATTTCTACAATGCCAGCACCCTGACAAGATTCGCAACGTCCACCTTTGACATTGAAGCTAAATCTTCCTGGATCATAACCCCGAGCTTTGGCTTCACTGGTTTGAGCAAATACTTGCCTGATTGGATCAAAAACTCCCACATAAGTTGCAGGGTTTGATCGAGGAGTTCTTCCTATAGGGCTTTGGTCTATGACAATAATTTTGTCTAAATGCTCATGACCAATAACTTTATCAACTCCAGTAGGGAAGGGGCATTTGTAACCTAAGTGATGCATGAGAGCAGGTTTTAAGATGTCATTTATTAAAGTGCTTTTCCCAGAACCACTTACTCCAGTTATTGCAACAAATTTGCCAAGTGGAATTTTGATATCCAGATTTTTGAGATTGTTTTTTCTGGCATTTTTAATCTCGATGAATTCACCATTGCCCTTGCGACGATTTGTAGGAATAGAAATTGAGAGTTCTTTACTTAGGTATTTGCCAGTGATGGATTTTTTTGAGGCAATGATATCGTCTATGCTTCCATGGGCTACAACTTCTCCACCATGCACACCTGCTTTGGGTCCTATATCAATGATATAGTCCGACTTGATCATAGTATCTTCATCATGTTCGACTACTATTACAGTGTTGCCCAAATCTCTTAGTTTATATAGTGTAGAAAGCAAACGATCATTATCTCTTTGATGCAAACCAATTGAAGGTTCATCGAGAACATACAATACGCCAGTCAGACTCGAGCCTATTTGTGAAGCTAGTCTTATTCTTTGAAACTCTCCTCCAGAAAGAGTTTTAGCACTGCGGTTCAAGCTTAAATAACCAAGACCAACATCTTGCAAGAATTTAAGTCTTGCTTTGATCTCGATTAGTACTTGATGAGCTATTTGTTTTTGAAAAGCATTTAGATGAAACTCGAGTGTGTCAAAAAACTTTTCTAGTTTCTCAATTGACATTCTGCAGACAGCAAAGATGTTTAGATCAGCGATAGTAACAGCAAGAGTGGCTGGGGATAATCTCGCTCCATTGCAGGAAGGGCATTCTTTCTCTATCATGAACTGCTCGACATCATGTTTCCAGCTTTCTGAACCAGATTCTTTATAGCGCCTTGATAACTGCTCTAGAACCCCTTCGTAATAAACTTTGTAACTAGAGTAGCCAAGATTTGGGTATTTCTTTGTGTCAATAATTACTCTTTCTTTATCATAGCCTCTGAGAATTATTTCTTTGATATCTTCTGGTAATTCTTTGTATGGAATATCCAATGAGAATTTTAGGGACTTAGATAAAGCTTCAAGCAGAGCTTCATAATAAAGATTTTTGGTTTTTGCCCACGGGGCAATAGCGCCTTCATTTAAGCTGAGGTTTTTGTCAGGGATTACAAGATCTTCACTGAATTCAGATTCTACCCCAATGCCTGAACAGCTTTGGCAGGCTCCATGTGGACTATTGAAACTGAAGTGTTTGGGGTCTAATTCTGGGATACTACCATGACCATTAGGACAAGCCATCAGTTCTGAAAAAAGATGATCTTGATTTTTATCTATGTCATTGATGATGACCACGCCTTCCCCTTTCTTAAGAGCAAGTGCAACGCTGTCTGCTATTCTGCTTCGGGAGTTTGATTTGATAATTACTCTATCTAGAACCAATTCAATAGTATGTTTTTTGGTTTTTTCGAGTTTGATTTCTTCATCTAAATTGAATACAGTTTTGTTAACTCTGACTCTCAAAAAGCCTTCTGCTTTGAGGGCGGACAATAAATTGTGATGTTCACCTTTTTTGCCTTGAATTAGAGGAGCGAGTACAAGAGCTTTGGTTCCCTCTTCAATCGCCATGATCTGATCCATGATTTGATCTATGCTTTGTGCTTCTACTTTGGTGTTACATTCAGGGCAATGAGCCGTGCCTATGCGAGCATATAATAATCTTAAGTGATCGTAGATTTCTGTAACTGTACCAACTGTTGATCGTGGATTGTGAGAAGCAGATTTCTGGTCGATTGAGATAGCTGGACTCAGACCCTTGATCTCATCTACGTCCGGTTTTTCTAGTTGTCCTAAGAATTGTCTTGCGTATGCTGAGAGACTTTCAACATAGCGTCTTTGCCCTTCAGCAAAAATGGTGTCAAAAGCTAGCGAACTTTTGCCCGAGCCGCTCACTCCTGTGATTACAACTAGTTTATTTTTCGGGATTCGCAAGGATATATTTTTGAGATTGTGTTGACGTGCTCCACTGATCTCAATTTGGTTTTCTTGTTTGGTTAAAATTGCCATCGACTAAGTCTTAATTATACGGCAAGAGCAAGACTCTCTTTAGCGCTATTTTTTATTGTTGCTGCTGCCAGCTCTTGTGCATTGCTTTTTGCCACTTTGATCTCTTGTATCGGACCTCCAACTGGATAGTCGAACTCTTTATTGATATTGGACTGAGTCATCAAAATTCTTCCAATTCCACTTCCAATGAAATATAAGGCCATGGTGATTGGTTCATTATTTTTTTGTTTAGAAATCATTTCACAAATAGAACCAAGAATAAATGAGATACCTGAACCAGTGTAATAAAGCTTTTTACGAGCCCAATGCTGAGGTAATACTTGAAATACATCTATGAGAATTTCGCCTACGCTTTTGATGAAAGATCCAAGTTTGATATTTTGCGTGACCAGCCAGCTGCCAATGCCTAGTACAGAGAGTAAGCCGCCCCAAGCTCCTGTCAGCAATTCTGCTTTGCTGGAAATTTTTCTAATTGAGTTGATGATGTCTTTATCGAAATAAGTTTTGCTTGAGAATATTTCTTGCATCATACGCTTTACACCATTGAGTGAGTCTTTGACATTGTCAGAGTATGTTGTATAACTTTTCTTTTCTCCCTCGTTATATATGCTTAGAAAATTTGGTATTTGATAAAAAGTAAAAGACACTCCTCGCAATAAACCAGTTATATTATAAGGCGCAAGAGCGGCTATCAATAATTCGCCAAGATATCCCATTGTCCCAAAAAAGTTTTTTTGTTTATGTCCGTTGTAAACGTTAAAAGCTGAGTTTACGCCCATAGATAATTTGGTGCCAAGTGAGGCAATTTTTTCCCCAACGACAGAGGCTTTGCCTTGTCTACCAAATAATGCTTGCGTAACTGCGTATGTTCCGTTTGCGACAGTTCCTAAAATATTCGCCGCATAAGTAGCTTTTTTAAAGGTTTCAAATAAATCATCATGTTCATTTTGTGGGGGCTGAGCATTTTCTTTATGTAAATCTTGTATGTGATTATTATTCTCAAGGGGTAAAGCGTCTATTGATTTTTCTTCATTGGGCTTTTTTTCAATGATTCCAGGGTTTAGAGCGATTTTATCGGCCGTTGGCTGATTTTGAAAGCTTACGAGATTATTATTAACCAAATCCGACAAGTAGTTATCCTAGTTTATACCAATAAGTCATACAGTATAGCATGACGGATTTATTAAGGACCTTTAATGTTAACTGCTTAACCTTGGGGGTTAAATTAAAGGAGTTTAATCTTGTTATTGGCTAAAATAAACTTCAATGCTCAAAAGCAAGCAAGACTTATCAAATAGAGAACAAATCATAGATGCGGCCTCTCAACTCGCAGGCTGGGGTTTGCTACCTGCTACTAGCGGTAATCTTTCGATGCGCAACGATCAAGCAATAACAATAACGGTTTCAGGAAAGCATAAAGCTCATTTGACGACGGAAGATTTTTTGGAGATTGATCTTGAAGGAAAAGCAATAGACTCAAGTGGCAAAAAACCTTCAGCTGAAACCCTTTTGCACACTCAATTATACAAATTTTTCCCAGAAACTCAGGCTGTATTTCATGTGCATTCACCAGCTTCAGTGATCATCTCAAAATATCTTGGTGCCAATAAAGAACTGCGCTTAGAAAATTATGAATTACTCAAAGCTCTTTCAGGGATTGAAACTCATGCTCATATAGAAGTGCTGCCTATTTTTGCAAATACTCAAAACATCAGATTATTAGCAGAAGAAGTAAAACAATTTTTGCAAGTGAAATCAGATATTCATGCTTATTTGATTGAAGGACACGGTTTGTATTCTTGGGGAAGATCAGCTGCTGAAGTAGTTAGGCAAATAGAAGCTCTTGAAGTATTGATGAATTGCGAGTTGGAGCTGATCAAACTAAACAAAGGTATTCATTAAATGGCAATAGTAAAAATTTATAATAATCCATCAGATTTTATTCTATTAGAGGATTTGACTGAGATTCAAGAAAGCCTTAAAGAGATAAATATTGATATCGCGAAATGGCATACATTGTCTCAATTAACGCTAGATGCTTCTCAGGAACAGGTCTTGGAGCATTATCAAAAAGAAGTTTTGGATATCAAAGAAAAGCATGGTTTCAAAGGTGTTGATGTGATAGTGATGCATCCTAATATGCCAGTGAATAAAATCACAGAACTAAGAAATAAGTTTTTGAGTGAACATATCCATAGTGATGATGAAGTTAGATATTTTGTGGAGGGGCAGGGGCTATTTTGTATACACGGTGCTAACTCAAAGATTTATTTAATTCTTTGTCAACAAGGTGACTTTATTGCAGTTCCTGCTGGCATCAAACACTGGTTTGATATGGGCTCTAAGCCAAATTTTAAATGTATAAGATTTTTTGGTGACGAAAGAGGATGGATTGCAGAGTATACTGGAGATGATATAGCACGCAAATATCCAACTATTGAAAATTTTTCTGAGCAATATGTCTAAAATCATAAAAGCAGTTTTAACAGATATCGAAGGTACAAGCACCTCGATTAATTTTGTACATGATGTTTTGTTTGAGTATTCGCGTATGAAGCTTGAGCCATATCTGCTTCATCATAAAGATACCGAGCAGATGCGCAGAATGATTTTTGAGATTTTGCATCATCCTCAACATTGTAGTTTTAATTCTGAATTCTACGCAGATGGGACCCAATTGCAGATTGCTATTGGTAAACTCAAATCTTGGATAGATCAAGATTTGAAAATTACAATCTTAAAAGATCTTCAGGGAATGGTTTGGGAAGAAGGATATAAGAAAAAAGCTTACACCGGACATCTTTTCCCAGAGGCATACAAGATCCTTAAACAGCTTCATGAAAAAGGTTTGAGGTTATATGTTTATTCCTCTGGTTCTGTGCACGCTCAAAGATTGCTTTTCAAGTATAGTGATTTTGGAGATAACACCTCTATGTTTAGTGGTTTCTTTGATACTAGAATTGGACCTAAACGAGATCCAAAGTCTTATAAAAAAATCTATAGTATAGTTTATGGTCCTAGTTCTAGAATAACTGATCCCTCAGAACTATTGTTCATCTCCGATGTGCAAGAAGAAGTTGATGCTGCACTAGAAGCGGGTTTGAGTGCGCTTAAAGTCAATCCAGAAACTGGAATTACCGGAGCTCAAATTAATCAAGCTGGAATTAAGTTCGCAGCACTTTGACAAAATCAACCTAAATCTTTTTTACCAAGACCTTCCCACTCTATGTTAACTTTTTCCCTTATATTAGTTCTTGAATCTGCAAGAGTGTTTCTGCTTTTTTCGATCTGACTAAGATCCATCGCTGGGAGCATAAATTGCGGAAAAGTTTGAGCTTTATCTACCAGTCCTTTTGCTTTTTCTTCTGGCGCTGGGTTAGTTTCTGTGTTTTTATTTGAATGAGTTTTGTCTAAAAAAATCTTAGGGTAAATTTGGCTTTTATCTGGATCAATACCCATGCTTTAATAAGAGCAAATCAGTGTTAACTTGTGGTTAAAATGGCGCGCCCTGTAGGAGTCGGTCTTTTAATTTCAACTACAAACATGTTTAACAATTATTTGCATCAAGATATGCTAGATTAAATATGCGCTAAAGGATAAGCGCTTATTGAACTAATATGATTAAACTCCCAGATATGTCTACTAATAAACAGCAAACAGGCAACAATCTTGGATATTTGGTTAATATATTATCAAGCAAGAATTTTCTAGAAACAAAGCCAGCTCAATTGCTTGATGGTACACAATTGCTTACAAAGCAACACGAAATTAAGTTTCGATTGCATACTAAGCTTGAATTGTTGCCAAAGAATATGGGCAAAGTAACAAAATGGTTTGCTGATTTTTTTAAAGAATTAGAGATGAAGAAGTCAAAAGACAGAAATGAGCTTTTAACAAAT
>JAJTHA010000069.1 GCA_021299565.1 Candidatus Caenarcanales bacterium | reverse complement strand
GTGTTGTGTGAACCTTTGAGTACCATTAATTGTCCATCAGCACCAGTTGAAATTTGCGGCGAAGAACTAAGTTGAACCGGAGCTCCACTGCCCTGGACTCGAATAAATCCATGAGAGTTTGGGATAGTAGAAACACTAGTCAAATTAATGAGAGCAGGTGATTTGAAAGCAAGCGATCCATTGATATCCAAACGAGCTACAGGAGAGTTGTTGCGCAGCCCGACATTGCCATTAGCATCAAGACTAATAGTATGTACTCCAGCACTAGTGTAGTCTAGATGATTATTCGAAAAACTAAAAACTCCACTAGTATTGGATCCAGAAAAAGTATATCGAGGCACTGAGCTGGAACCATTATCAACACTGAAGTTGCTGGCATTGAGTCTAGAACTCGCCCAAGTCAGATTAGGATTGCCGGCAAAAACTCCAGCACTATTGAACTGAACCTCCATGTTGTTTCCCGCAGCAGAATTGAAAACACTAGAACCTGCTACCCAAGAACTATCACCATTGATATCAGATCTGAGTATGTAATTATTGACGGCGCCAGATTTGATTTGAAAAGTTTTAGTTGTCATAAGTGCAGCGACATCAAGCTTGGAGCTTGGGCTTAGAGAAGAGATCCCGACGTTATTGTTGTTGAGAATGACACTGGAAGTTGTGGAAAGTTTTTTGTTAGAGTCGGTGATGACAAGACGATTAGCGGCAAGCCCATTAAGAGTGAGTCCATTGAATTCTGGATCTTGATTGTTTTGAATGCCATCGAAATCAATGAGTTTAAATTCTTTTATAGAAGATCCACTATTGATTTCTGCGGAGACATCACCGACGTCACCGTTGTTGTCGAATACCCCTTGCCACATGACCATGGAATTTGGGTCTGGGGTGAAGCTTTGCGGGAAAGTATAATTGCCGCTGCCGCCGCCACTGGATCCTGGTGGCGCAATAGCCAAAGTGAAACTTACAAAAGGGGTTGGATCCCTTCCTACATTAACATCAATTTTTTCTGCCGGAATATTTCCTGAGCTAATACTTTTACGCCAGATGCTCCCATCCACAGGTATATAAAAGTCCCCCTCACATGTAGGACTCACACCGTATATTTGAGTGTAACCATTAGTTGTTAAAGTGGTGTATCCCACGGTGCAACCATCTTCATCACCGTGAAAGCCTATTCTTAGTATCTCATTTTGATTAGCACTAAAGCTATTTAGAGCGGGTAAATTTATGTCACTAGTACTGTTTGCGATGCCGTTTGCAGTAGCATATGCTGCGATAGGACTGCTTAGGCTGGTCCCATTGTAATGTATTAGATAAGCTGTATTGAAAGTGCTTTCATCGAAATTAAAGTCATAGCGATTTGGCTCGCCGGATCCTGCTATTTTGTAGTAAACAGTACTCCTGTATTTACCTAGATCTACTCCGAAGTAGTTGTAATATGGCGCAAGATTACTGCTAATGAAAGTCCAGCCTGTGGGTGGTGTTAACAGATCGGCGTTTTGATTTTCGGCTAATATCACGGCAACCATTAAATCGTTTTGTACGACAGAATTTGGTTTGTCAGCTTTGGCGATAGTGCTTGCGGTTTTGATTGATCCAACATCACTGCCGTTTAGGGTTGCATCAATATAATTTGGTGGATTAGGTGGTAGGGTCCCACCATTTTCTTTTGCACAACCAGGATAGTCAGCACCGCCACCACCACCACCGCCGCAAGAATCAGAACCATTACTAAGAGCAAAAGTAAAAGTTGTATAACCATGTGGAGGTCTGTCAGGATTAAGATTCGCAATTTCTACAGGTACATTTCCTGAGACATTGTTTTTGTCATGTAATGAGATCCAAGGATTTTGTTCCGAGGCTGTTCGTTGTGTGTAACCATTGACTGTAATCAGAGCATGGAAATCATCATCACCATTTCCATGAAACCCAAGTCTGCCAATATAGTGATTGTTTGCAGTGAACCCCGATAAATTAGGATAAGGTATAAAGCTAAAGGCTCCATAAGTACCATTAACTGTGGCGCTTGCACTCACTGGACTAGTACTTGAAGTACCGTTGTAGTGATACATGAAAGACTCGTAATCAGCACTGGGACTCAAACCAAAGTTGTAAGAATCTGGTTCTGAGCTACTAGCAACTTTGTAATAAAGGCTAATTTTATCGTCCTCAAAAGGACGAATATTGCTTTGCATGAGTGTCCAACCAGCTGGCGGAGTGATGGATACGCTTTCGCTATGAGCAATAATCATAGCGATCATTAAATCATCAGTGACTACTCCGCTGACTTTGTCCACAATGGCGGTTGATACAATTTCACCCCAAAGACCACCATTCCAACTATAGTCAACGAATCTTGGTGTTCTTCCAGTGCCGCATCCCCCGCCCCCGCCACCACCAGCACCTTTGATAGCAATAGTATAAGCAGAGTGAGAATGTGTATGTGGAACACTATGCATACCATGAGTTTCAGTTGTTATAGTTCCACTCATTCCGTTTTTATCCATAGCAAATATATCAACCGCACCATCATAGCTATTAAGTAAAGAAACATCTATATAACCATTTGTAGTTG
>JAJTHA010000004.1 GCA_021299565.1 Candidatus Caenarcanales bacterium | reverse complement strand
TCATATTCTTTTTGATTAAAAGCCCTAATTTGCATCCAAATAATTATACACAATTATCTAGACTGATATAATAGGAAAATATGGATTTTCAAGCCAAAATCATGGATAAAAGCAGTTTTCCTATCTTATTGGGACCCTGCGTTATTGAATCAGAAGCTATTTTGCATGAAATTGCAACAAAACTTGAAAGCATTATCGAGAAGCTCAATAAAGACAAATTAACAGATGGAGTGGTTTGGGTTTTTAAGGCAAGTTTTGATAAGGCCAACAGAAGCTCGATAAATGGTTTTAGAGGTCCAGGTTTAGAACCGGGCTTGGAATTATTGTCCAAAATCAAAAAAGATTTTGGTTTCGCTCTTGTCTCTGATATTCACGAAAGAGATCAAATAAAAAGTGCAGCGGAGGTTTTGGATATTTTGCAGATACCGGCTTTCCTCTGTCGTCAAACGGATTTGATATATGAAGCCGCTCAAACTAAAAAAGTTTTGAATATCAAAAAAGGACAGTTTCTATCCCCAAAAGAAATCAAAAATATAGTTGATAAATGCAAAGAAGCGGATAATTCAAATGTTTTTATCTGTGAAAGAGGAAATAGTTTTGGCTATAACAATCTTGTTGTTGATATGCGTATGTTTGAAGAAGCTCGTCAAATGGGCATCAGGACTATATTTGATGCTACCCACTCTTGTCAATTGCCGGGTGCTGGCGGTGATAAATCACTAGGTAATAGTCATTTCGCACCGATACTCGCGAGAGCAGCGGTTGCAGCTGGTGCTACAGGGATTTTTGCAGAGACACATCCTCGTCCAAAAGAGGCTTTGTCAGACGGTCCTAATATGATTGTTATGGATAAACTATATGAAGCACTTAGGGATTTGCTGACTGTGCGTAATTGTTTAAACGTGAAATGTTCATTATAATTCCTGCCATAAGACAAGAGCTAATAAAACTTGATCCACCAAAACTAATAAACGGCAAAGTGATGCCGGTGATAGGAAACATGCCTGTTGCAACACCGATATTGATTACAACCTGAAGCCCAAAAGCTACTACCACAGCAAAGCCAAAAATTTTGGCAAAGGGATCTTTGCAAGAAGCAGAGATATATAAAGCTCTTAGAATCCAAGCAAGAAATACGGTTAGTAAAACTATACAGCCAAGAAAACCAATTTCTTCAGAAATCACAGAAAAAATAAAATCAGCATATGGAATCGGAAGAGGTCCGAGTTTTTGGATTGATCCCCCGAATCCCTGTCCCCATAAACCCCCTGAAGCAATTGCTTTGGTTGATTGAATTAGATTATAACCATGCCCAAGAGGATCAAGTTGCGGTTCTAGCCAGTATCTGATTCTTTCCATTTGATAAGGAGTGCTTTGAATATGCTCCCAACCCGCAAAAACAATTGCTGTTGCAATTAGAGCTAGAAATATTAAATTAGCACCTGCCGCAAAATAAGCGATAAAACCAGAAGTGAAGACTATCATACTAGTTCCTAAATCTGGTTGTTTTAAAACCAGTCCAGCACAGACTAATAGAGCTGCGACTGCTTTCCAAAATCCTTTTTTTTCTACCCAAGCTTTAGCGATTACTAGTGGGCACATTACTTTTGCAAACTCTGATATTTGCACGTTCATAAAACCTAGATCTAACCATCTTCTAGATCCGCCACTCACTATTCCCCATTTCGCAGTAATCAAAAGCCCTACAATAGTGATGCCCATTAAATACCATGCGTATTTTTTTGCCCAGCCGACATGAATAAAACTAACTAGATACATCAAGCCACAGCCAATAGTTATTGAGATAGCGTGCTTAAGAATCAAAATCCAAGGTGAACCATAATATCTTTGCGATTCGTTCCAAGAAGCACTTACAACAAAACAAATGCCAAAAATAATTAGCGCGTAAGTTAACTGAGTAAAAAAATTATCAACAGGACTTGGTCTATCTTGCATTTATCCAAGAGTATACCTTTAGATTCTGGTATCTACAAGGCTTTTAAACTGCTTGCCTCTATCCTCGTAATTTTTGAACATATCAAAACTAGAACTAGCCGGGCTAAGCACTATAGGTAGCGTGTTGTCCTTGCCGTAAGCAATAGATAGTTCTAGAGCTTCATTTAGATCCTTTGCTTTTGAAATATTTTTATAGCCAATATTGACCAGATGTTCATAGATGCTATCTTGCAGTTCCCCGATGCAGACTACAGCGTGGCATTTTTTGGAAACATAATTCAAAAATTCATTTAAATCTAGATTTTTATTTTTGCCACCTAAAATTACTATTGAAGATTCAAAGGAATCAATTGCTTTAATACTTGAATCTGGGTTAGTAGCTTTACTATCATTGTAAATTTTGTGACCATTGATTTCTTTAACGAATTCTAGTCTGTGTTCAGGTGCTTTAAAGCTTCTGAGTTTAGTTTGGATATCTTCTAGACTAATTCCTGAGGCTTTGAGAGCAAGACTAGCTGCTAAAACATTTGAGTAATTGTGTTTGCCCACTATCAGTAAATCATTTATGTCTATGAGCGGCTTTGAATCTATATATAATATGTTTTTTTCTAAATAACCAGAAAGATTTTTGTTGTTGTCTTCTACACTAAACCAAAGAATTTTTGTTTTATTGTTTAAGTTTTGTTCAAGACCAAAGTTTCTTACTTCTGCGTCATCGTAATTCAAAATCCAAAAGTTTTCTTTTGTTGTCGAAGATTGAAATAATTTTTCTTTTGCTTCTCTATACTCTTGCATATCTTTATGCCAATCAAGATGATCTTCAGTTAAGTTCAAATATATAGAAGCTTTTGGTGGATTGTTTTTGATAGAACTTAATTCACTATGAAACAATTGAAAAGAACTAATTTCAATGCTTTGGATTATTTTTTCTTCCAAAGACATTTCCATAAATGGTTTGCCTATATTGCCTAGAGCTTCTCTTTCTAAGATGTGAGCGACTATACTTGTAGTTGTAGTTTTGCCGTTGGTGCCAGTGATTGCTATATAGTCTTGTTGGTGTTTGAGTATTTGCTCACAAAATAAATCGTAGTCAGTGATAATTTTGATATTTTGCTCTTTGAGCCCTATGATAATTGGGTTTTGGGGAGGAATGCCTGGGCTGGTTATTACTAGTGTTTGAGCGTTGCTGATAATGAAATCTAGAGTTTGCTGACTGAATTCAAAAATTACTTTTTGTTCTTCAAAATCTTCAATTGTTTTTAGGTCGAAGTTTTCTTTTGCTTTTGCTTCGGAGAATTTGATTTTGATTTGTGGATAATTAATTAGTAAAAATTTTGCTGTTGCTATGGTACTTTTTGCAAAGCCGAGCAGGGTTATATTTGTAATGCTTTCGAGCATTGTCTAATTATAAAACCGAATACTAACAAAAGCCAAATAAAAAACCATTAAGTCACTGCGAGCCGCATAGCGGCGTGGCAGTCCACGATGCACAATGAAACTGGATCGCCACGATTTGCTGCGCAAATCTCGCGATGACATTAATTTTTACGTCACCCTGAGGAGCTGCGAAGCAGCGACGTCAGGGTCCAAGTTTGCAGCGGAGTTGGATCCTTACGTCGCCCTGCGGGCTCCTCAGGATGACGAATGGCAGAAAAAATACAGCAGCGCGCAGCGCAAGAACCTGGCGAAGCCAGGAAATACTACCAATAATAAAACAAGCCCAGGTGATTGCCAACATGGTTCCAAGTGACTTTATTAAAGATTTCCATCAACAAAGGTATCCCGCGCCCACCTTCGTTATCAAGCATCACATCTTCAATGGCAGTGTAGTTATAAACTTGCCAATTAAATCCAGGTCCAGGGTCAATAATAGACATTTTGAAAACATTTTTAGAAACTTTATAACCAAGTCTAATACAGCCACTAGGATTTTTACTAAGTCCATATCTAACTGCGTTACTCAAAGCCTCTGTTATCCCAAGTCTTAGGTTCAATTGTTTTTCTTTAGGCATTTCGTTTTCGATACATTCTTTGATAATCTGATCAATTAAAGCCCCGGTCTTGTCATTGTCCTGAGCGACAAATTCAAAAATATCAAAATAGACACCCTCAAGACTGATCATTAGTCTATCGTCAGTAAGAGGCGTTGCGCCACTCAAATTATTTAGGGTTTCATTTAATTCAAAGGTAATTTCTTTGACATCTTTTTCTTTGATTTTTTCAAGAGTTTTAAGAATCCAATTCTTAGGGACAAAATTTCCATCAGGCATTTTCTGATCTAAAACACCATCGGTAAATAACAACATTTTATCGCCTTGCTGAAAATCAATCTCTTTTGCAATATAAGCTTCTTCGATTTCTTTTGGATTTATCAAACCTAGTGGTACTCCAGAGTCGTTGTTTTTATCGAGTTCTATGACCTGGTTATTAATTATCAGATAAGGGTTTAGGTGACCTGCGTTTGTGTAGCGTAATTTACCTGTATGAAGATTAAAGACCCCATACCAGGCAGTTGCATAAAAATCAGAACTTGCGTTTTGATATAAAATTGATTGGCACAAAAAACTAATTAATCTTTCTGGAAACCAAGCTAGAGCAGAGTTTGCGACAGCAGCGTTAAATTCTCCAAGTAAATAGCCTGTTAATAAAGCAGCAGCAGGACCTTTACCAGAAACATCTCCGATCAAAACTCCAATAGTATCAGGTGCAAGTTCAGCTATCCAATAAAAATCCCCAGAAACATTACTATGAGCTTTGTAAAATACTGAAGTTTCTAGATTGACATCAAAAACATCGCCGCCAATTAGAGAAGTTTGCACTCTGGCTGCTTGTTTCAATTCTCTAGACAGCTTTTCCTGATAGGAATTGAGCTTTTCATACATGCGCGATTGCGTCATTGCCACTATTACTTGTGAGCCGGCTGCTTCAACGAAACTTATTTCATCACCAGACCATTGTCTTTTTTTGAAACTATGAAAAACTATCCAACCTTGCAGAATCCCTTGAAAATGCAATGGACAAGCTAGTGCAGAAACCGCTTTGGAGCTGATTAATTCTTGTTGTTCTTCTTCGCTTAATTTAGAAAAGTATCTTTCGTCTAATAAATTATCAATGGCGATAGGTTTAAATGATTTGTCAGAACGGTATTTATCAAAAATTAGAAATTTTGTTGATTCAGCGATGCTATGAACTCCATCTTCGCAATATTCATCGCTGATATAACCATCAAAATATAAAAAACATCTTGAAGCTCTTAAAGCAAGCCCCAATTCATTTACAGTGCGTGCCAGAATCTCGTTGAGATTCAAACTAGATCTAATTTGCGTAGTTAAGCTATTAAGCAATTCAGCGTACTCAGTTCTTTTGCGAGCATCCAGATACAATAAAGATTTTTCTATTGCTGTTGAAAGCGGTATATTGATTGATTTCAAAAGATCAATTTCTTTTTCTTGCCATTCTCTATGTTCATCACATTGTTGCAAATAAAAGACCCCGATCATTTCATCAAATAGAGCTTGATCCTGACCATATTCTTGTCCAGAGTAAATCCCAACTAATTCTTTTTTGATTACCATTGGAAAAGCTAGAATTGATTTGGCTGAGGTCATGAATTTATCATCACCAACATCAGTAACATGAGACTCTATGAGTCTTTTACGAGATTTTTGTATCTTTCTAATGTAATTGCTTTTTTTAAGCTCTTCTGGCTCTATAGACTCAAGAGAGTTGATTTTATCGTCGCCACTTAATCTTCTATGATTAAGTGTAGTGAGTTCTCTTGCTGCAAAGATCTGTTCTTTATGGAATAAAATCAAACCACATCTATCAACAATCAAAAACTCTCCTATCTCAGCAACGCTAGTAGTTAAAAGTGCGTCAAGATCAAAAGTTGAATTGATTTTCTCAATCCATTTATTAATAAGCTTTTCTTTTTCAGCTCTTGCATTTGCTATTTGTCTTTCTTGAATTAAAGCAAGAGTTGTATTTTGTAAGTGCCTCGCTAGATCCTCTGTCTCCGCGATGGTCTTTTTCATGATCGCAGTTTTTTCGGCGTTTAATTTGCGCTCTGTTTCAAGTTTAAGTTCAAGTTCTTTGATCTTGCTCTCAAGTTCCAATAACTTATCAAGATCATTCTTGCTACTAGACATTTCTACTCTGGCTTAGATATGATTCTTGTAAGCTGATGCAATCTTGCGATTCGCAGTAAACTTTGCACATCATCTATGACATTATACAGCTCTAATTCCGCACCGATCATTTTGCATTCTTTCCAAAGTCTTACAAATGAACCCATGCCAGCACTGTCTAAAAATACCAAATCAGCACAATCTACTTTGACTTTGGTTTGTTCTTTAAGGTGTGTTAAAACCGCTTCTTTAAAGTGTTCAGCATCGCTATACAAAAGCTGGCCACCTACTTCTAATTCTAATACTTGGTCGCTACTTTTTTTAATCTCTAGTTTTAACATGTCTTTAATTCCCATCAGCTTAATCCCCTAAAATGGCCTATAAACCTTATACCCACGATGTTCTTATAAAAAACTCAAACGAGATTTTATATGATGCTGAGATCAATTTAGAGCAAGATAAGATAGTTGGTTTTTCTTCTGGTGCCCCTGGTCCAAAACGCTTTAAAAGCATTGTGCTACCAGGTTTGATCAATATGCATTCTCACTTATGCTTCAGTAAGATAAAACTAGATTCTCAGAATTTATTTTCTTGGCTAAAAGATTTAGTTACAGAAAGTCAAAAGCCAGAGTTTTTACCTAGTGAACAAGTCAGTCAAGGTATTCAGGAATCTTTGTCTTATGGAACAACTTTTGTTGTTGAAAACACTAATTATCCTTTTGAAACTTCTAGAGCTTTAATTGATTCAGGTATTAAGGCTTTGATGGGAATAGAAATTTTTGGTTCTGATCCGAATTTTGCGCAAAAAATTTTTCAAGAAAAAATCGCACTATTAGATAGTTTACCCAAAGATAAAAATATTTTTTATGCATTATCGCCTCATGCTACTTATGATGTATCGGCTTTGCTTTGGAAATTTTGCCTAGAATGGTCACAAAAAAATAATCGATTATTACTTAGTCATATTAGTGAAAGCCTCGCTGAAGAAAAATGGTTTAGCGATCATGATTCTGCTGAAAGCCAGTTGGCAAAAGAGTTTTGGGCAAGCATCAATAGTTTAGAAGCAAAACTTGATAATTGGAAAAAATACAAAAGTTCTTTTGATTTTTTGTTGCAAAGTAATTTACTTGATTCTAACTTACTCCTAACCCATGGAGTTTATTTGAGTGAACAAGAATTAGATTTGATTCAACAATATCAAATCAAATTGGTTACTTGTCCTAGATCCAATGAATATTTATTAAATGACCAGGCTGATATAAAAAATTGGCAAAACAAAAAAATTCAATTTGCTTTGGGTACTGATAGCAAAGCATCGAATCATGATTTAGATCTAAGAGAGGAATTGAAGCATTTAACTCACGATTTGAGTTCGCAAGAAAAATTTGAGATGATAACTATTAAAGCGGCGACTATGCTTGGTTTGGATAGTGAAATTGGCTCTTTAGAACAGTTTAAGTCAGCAGATTTTGTGGTTTTGGAGATTTTAGATTTGAATAATTATCAAGATCTTCGCAATATTGATATTTTTGCTTTGGCTTTGGATAATAAAAAAACTCGGGTTAGAGAGGTCTTTGTTAACGGAAGCTTAGTCTACAAGTTCTAAAATGATAAAATAGAATTTATGCAAGAAACAGTAAAATCCTTGACTTCAACAGTTGAAGTTAGCGCAAAAACCATTTTTTTGGAAGAATATTCAAAACCATCAAAAAAACAATTTTTGTTTTCTTATAAAATTCATATTCAAAACAATTCAAAAGAGACAGTCAAACTTTTGAATCGTCATTGGATAATTATTGATTCTGATTCTAATCGCAACGAAGTTAAAGGCTCAGGCGTAGTCGGTCTACAGCCGGAAATTGCTCCAGGTCATTCTCACGAATATTACAGTTTTTGTAATTTAGAAACCAATTTTGGCACTATGGAAGGCTCTTATGAAATGCAAAATCTAAAAACAAATGAGACGTTTTGGGTTATGATTCCTCGTTTTTATTTGGCGGAGACTTTAAATCAATTTGACAAACCTTTATATTCAAGAGGTTCTATAGTTAGTCATAAAAATGAAGATATTAGAGGCGTAATTACCGACTACGACATGTACTTTATTAACGATGAAGAGCTTTATAGTAAATCTTCTAATAAGCCGGCTAGAGACAAGCCTTGGTACTATGTTTTAATTGATGGCACCAATGCCATTAGCTATATTCCTCAAGAGCATCTTAAGCTTGATGACAACAAAAAAGAGATTGAGCATCCTTTAGTGGACTTTTTCTTTGATGATTTTGATGGCGACAAATATATTCGCAATGAAAATACTTGGGAGCAGTTAAAAAGAGCTTAGTAACTGAGCTCTACGACTTAGCATAAGCCAAAATACGCTTGCGCATAATATTCCAGTCTTTAACCGATTTTTGGAAGTCATATTTAGCTTGAGCAACTTGTTCTTTTAAAACATCAAGTTCAAGTTTGACGAAGCTTTTGTTTTCCTGAGCTTGTTTTTTGTTTTGATATTTAGTGCTTAAAGTTTGAAGCTTCATTCTTAATTCAGCAAGCTGCTGATATGATTTTTCGTATTTCATCTTAAGTGATTCAAGAATCTGAGCTTGAGTGCTTCCAAAAAACTTAAAGCTTGAACCAGCAAGTTTTTTATGTAAGCGTTTTTCACGCATATGAGTTCTTTTACGAAGAATGATTTCTTCGTGAATAGTTTTAAGATCAGTAGTCATTTTTACAAGTGACAAACCTTTGATAACCCATTTGGTTGGATCCCAGTCCCAGGCTCTAACGCCATTACGATAGTCAGAAGGGAATTCGTGATGATAATTATGGTAACCTTCACCACAAGTCAAAAATGCAGTAAACAAGTTGTCTCTAGCTGTATGCTTGTCAGAATAAGTTTGTTTGCCTACACAGTGAGACAAGGAATTGATCAGAAATGTAGCATGGTGATTAAGAACCGATCTCACTAAGCCAGCCACTACCATAGCGCCTAAAGCATCTCCCCAAGCTAAGCCAATAATTGTAGGTACAACAAAAGTAACAACAACTCCAACCCATACCCAATTGTGTAACTGCCAAACAACTAATTTATCAGAATACAAATCACCTGATTTTGTGTTTTCTTCGCTATAAACTTGATCATTTTGTTTGAAAAGTAACCAACCCATATGAGCCCAGAAAAATCCTTTATTGATACTATAAGGATCACGTTCATTTTGATCTACATAATTATGGTGATTGCGGTGATCCAAAGACCAGTGCATAGCAGAACCTTCAAAAGCTGCTGCTCCAAAAATCAAGAAAAATAGCCTAACAGGCCAGACAGCATTATAGCTTCTGTGTGAAAACAATCTATGATAGCCAGCGGTTATGCTGATTTGACAAAATAAATATAAAAGGCAAGCTAATATAACTGTATTCCAGTTAAAGCTTCCGGATTTAATCCACCAAATCATACCGATTACGGCAGCAAAAGGTGTTAATACTAAATACAGTGCATTAGGCCAATTAATTTCTCTATTTCCAATTTTAAGTTTCAAATTACTATCCTTCTTTGGATATTACTATATCATTATTCCCATAATATGGCTTTAAGACTCGGTTTAACAGGTGGTGGTACAGGTGGTCATATTTACCCATGTTTAGCCTTGGCAGAGCATTTAAAGCTGCAAAACCCATCTATATCAATGTTTTATTTGGGTAATCCCCATAAACTTGAAGCTAATCTTTTGAAAAATCCAAACTTAAGAGACTCTCAGTCAAGACCGTATATGGATTATGTCCAATTCCTGGAAGTCAACTCAGAGCCTTTAGTTAAAAACCCATTAAGGCTTTTGAGCTGGTACAAAAGCTTTCAAATTTATACAAATGAAGCGATTAGTGCTTTGAAAGCAAATAAAATTGATTTTGTTTTTGGTACTGGTGGTTACGCAGCAGGTCCAGTTTTTGCTGCTTGTCAAAAACTCAAAATCCCATACATCATTCACAATCTTGACGCACACATGGGGTTGGCTAATCGCTTTTTTGTACAAGATGCTTACGCACTTACACTTGGAGTTTGTGATTTGGGAATCAAGCCAAAATCTTCCAGAGTCTTTGTTACAGGTAATCCTATTGCAAATAAATTTTTACAAACTCTTGATTTGACTAATAAAGAAAAAAACTTTTTGTTGGTTACAGGCGGCTCTCAGGGAGCTAAAGATCTCAACGATGCCATCGGTACAATTTTGCCTGAGCTTTTAAAACTTAATTTGAGAATTGTGCATGTGACCGGAGCCAAATTGTTTGATGATCATGTCGTAAAATTTCTTGATGGCAGCCTTGATAAATATCCAAATTATCAAGTGCTTGCTTATACTCATGAGATGCCAGAACTTTGTTCTAGAGCAGCTTTTAGCGTGTGTAGAGCAGGTGCCATGACAATTAGTGAAATGGTAGCCGCCTCTGTTGTGCCAATTTTTGTACCATTGCCTTGGGCGGCGCATGATCATCAAAACAAAAACGCAGCTTCTCTTGTGGCTTCAGGCGCGGCATTAAGCGTAGACCAAAACTCCAAAGCCTATACAGAAGATTTATTGCTAGCTATAAAAGAAGTTTTCAATAATCTAGATGCCTATAGGCTTAATTTGAAAAATTTTGCGTCTAATAATGCAGCAGAAAAAATAGCTAGTTTGATTTTATAAATTTTCTTTCCAGTTTTTAAGCAAGTCAAGATCTTCAGCTTGGATATAAGCCTTTTCTAAAGCCGCATCAAGAAGTTCATCATAAGAACTCAAGCTAAAAGTTTTGATGTCTTGGAGATTGTTTTTAGCACTTTTTAAACCATAGTTAAAAATTGACACCAGCCCCAAAAGCTCTACTTGAGCTTCTTTGAGAGCGTCTATAACTTTTAAAGAGCTTGATCCAGTTGAGATTAGATCTTCTATCAAAACAACTTTTTGTCCCTCTTCGATTTTGCCTTCTATGAGATTTGTTCTACCGTGATCTTTGGCTGAAGATCTTACGTAAATCAAAGGAAGATTCATAGCATCAGCAATAAGCGCAGCTTGCGGGATGCCGGCGGTTGCAACGCCTGCAATAACTTCAACATCAGCAAATTCTTTTTTGATCAGTTCCACAAAAGCGTTTTTGATATAAGTTCTTAGTTCTGGATAGGACAGGGTGATGCGATTATCACAATAAATCGGAGATTTGATGCCGGATGCCCAGGTGAACATATCGTGTGGTTTCAAAAATACAGCTTTGATTTCTAGTAATTTTGCTGCTATTTCTTTGGCATGAGTTTTAGTCATGAAATTATTTTATCACCAGCGTTTGTCTTTGCTTTAAAGACACAGCTTCTTTAAAAGGCATGCGAATAATAGCGGTCTCTGGATTTGATAACGTTTGAGTTAACTTAACAAAAACAACTTCAGCGCCGCCGTGGGCATGCTCAGTAGCTTCTATGGCATTTGCATTGTAGTTTTTCTTGTGACTATTTTCATTAAATTTCCAGCAGCTTTCATTGAATTCATGGCTAGCTTCTGGATGCCCCTTGTAGTAAGCGTTTGAGAACGCTTGAGTCCATTCTTGATCTTTACTGATGATAGTTAGTTCATCACCAATATCAATTCTATTTTTGATTTCAAGACAAACAATATTTGTTGTTGCTTCGTAAGCTAGTACTCTTGCTGCATACAAATGAGTTTGAACGCAATGTGATCTTTCTAGTTCTTGAGCTGCAGCTTTTGCGTTGCGAGCATAAAAACCAGGAATAAATCCTCTATTAGCAGTTGTCGAAACTTCTTCTAGCATCCAGTCTCTAAGATCTTTTGGCAAAGGACTTCCATCGCTGATAGCATCTATGCCTTTACGGTAAGCTCTTGCTACTAAGGCAGCGTAGTATTCGGTTTTGTTACGACCCTCTACTTTGAAACTTGTTACACCAGCGTCTCTTAAGTCAGCCAAATAATCTATTGCGCAAAGATCTTTTGAGTTCATAATATATGTGCCAAATTCATCTTCGTCTACAGGCATCATTTCACCTGGTCTTTCTTTTTCTTCCAAATAAAAATCACCTTCTAGTGGAATGTACTCAGTGCGAACATCGTCACCGACTGCGTTATTGGCTTGTACTTTGAAACCCCAGCGACAAGTATGTGAACAAGTACCTTGATTTGCATCTCTATAACTTAGATAGTTAGACAAAAGACAACGGCCTGAATATGCCATGCAAATAGCACCGTGTATAAATGCTTCCAATTCCATTTCTGGAACTTTATCGTGAATTTCTTTGATTTCCTGAACGGTTAATTCACGAGCAAGGATTACTCTATCGATTCCGTAGCTTTGCCAAAATTTCACTTGAGCCCAGTTAGTATTATTCGCTTGGGTTGATAAGTGAATTGAGGCTTCCGGGAATTTGTCTTTGGTCAAAGCGATTAAACCGGGGTCAGTCATGATAAAAGCGTCTGGCTTGAGAGCGACCATATCTGTCATGGCTTCCATGAAACTATTGATTTTGTTGTTGTGCGCGTAAATATTGCAAGTCAGATAGATTTTTTTGTTTCTGGCTTTTACAAAATCAACAGCTTCTTTAACTAATTCTGGATCCCAGAATTCGTTTTCTCTTGCTCTTAGGCTATAGCGAGGTACGCCTGCAAAAATTGCATCAGCACCAAAGTCTATTGCGTATTTGATTTTTTCCAGGCTACCGCCGGGCATTAATAACTCTATTTCGTGTTTCATATTTTGTTACCTTGTTTCAAGCAAAGTATTTGTAAATATATCACGTTGCGTTATCCTGAGTAGCTGCTTGAAAGTATAATTTAAGGTCATTGCGAGCCGCGAAGCGGCGTGGCAATCTAGTTTACCTGGTGCATCATGGACTCCCACGACCTGCTACGCAGGTCTCGGAGTGACTTTATAGTTATAGATTTGGCTTGTGCTAATTAGTTTCACAGCCGCGTGCAGCGCATTGATAAAAGACAGCGGCGGTCACGCATTGACAGGCTCGCCGGGAAATAGTCATAGCCGCGCGCAGCGCATTAATAAAAGACAGCGGCGGTCACGCAGTGACAGGCTCGCCGAAGGCGAAACAAATAAATAAGCCAGAGCGCAAGGCTCCGGCTTAAATAATTTACTGTTTAGGTGGCGATTAGTGTTTCGCTGTATTC
>JAJTHA010000141.1 GCA_021299565.1 Candidatus Caenarcanales bacterium | reverse complement strand
ATCATCCCAATGAAAATTATTAGCATCGGCACCAAATGTTGTTGAGTTTTGTCTAAACTGAACTGAGCCATTTGATCCAGCCGGACAAGCGCCACCGCCACCACCGCCGGATCCTGCGACCTGTCCATTATTGGTAAGACATATAGCACTTTGATCATCAGCATCGTAACAAAGTTCACTATTAGAGGAGTTTACATAAATTTTCCCATAGCCGCTAGGAGCAGTAGTTGGAGTGATTTCGCTAAGAGCAAGATCACCATTGACAGAGACCAGGTTGTTGATATTTGGCAGAATCCCGATACCTAAATTACCATTGTTGTTAAGAGTGATTTTACTAGAGTCGATGAGCATGTCACTCACTCCAAGCAAAGTGACATTGAGATTAGAACCGTTTTGCGGCAAAAGTGTAAGAGCACCAGTCGGAGAAAAAGTTGTAGAACCACCATCAAAAACAATATCAGTGTCAGCAATAGTGACACTAGTAGAATTGATATCAAGAGGCGCGTTTGCAGCAACTGCAATTGTTCTAGAAGCTTTAGTGAAAGTCAAAGATCCATTACCAGCAAAAACACCAGAGTCGTTAAACTGAAACTGAGTATTGCTTCCGCCGGGACTTGCAGAAGAGCTGGTGATATCGTATTGGATTCCGGCATCATCCAAGAACATCAAATTGGAAGTAGTACCGTTTACGTAAAGCTTGCCAAAATTGCTTGTAGAACTAGGTCTAGGGTTTTCTTTGAGAGCGAGATTGCCATTGACAGAAAGAATTTCGTTTGGATTATTAGTGCGCACTCCGAGCTTGTGAGTGCTAGGAATAATTTCGTTGACGCCCGTATCTACAGCATTTACTAATAGACCAATTACTAGCATGCTAGTTAATATAGTAAAGCTAGTGATTTTTCTAAACATCAATTAAAACATGCCCCCATGTTTTCAATATTGTCTGCTCTTGCGATTTCAGTCCAGCCATGTGGACCATATATCAAGACCAGCATATCATTGCCACCTAGAGTGATTGAACTGCCCCCAGCCAAATGTAAATTGCTTAAATTGTCATCAAATTTAACGGCTTCTG
Source organism: Candidatus Caenarcanales bacterium (assembly GCA_021299565.1). GTDB lineage: Bacteria > Cyanobacteriota > Vampirovibrionia > LMEP-6097 > LMEP-6097 > JAJTHA01. The sequence continues at coordinate 7,160 of JAJTHA010000141.1, read as the reverse complement.
CATCATATATCCCTACTAAGGTTAAAATTTGTCCAGGTTGACCAGCTGCGATTTGTGGATTAGCCGTGATGTCAACTACGCCACCTGTACATGCCCCTCTCAACTCAAGTACGGTAGAATCTAGCATCGCACTAGTGATACCAGTGCCTGCGCTTATAATTTCTTCTTTTGATTTGACTGCAATGTTTCCATTGATATCTAATGTTGCATTTGGTGAATTGGTTTTTAGACCAAGTCTATTATTGCTATCATCCCAATGTAAATTAGTGGCATCAGCACCAAATGTAGTTGAGTTTTGTCTAAGCTGAACTGAGCCGTTTGACCCTCCTGGAGAAGCGCCACCGCCACCACCGCCGCCGGATCCTGCGACCTGTCCATTATTGGTAAGACATACAGCAGATTGATCATCAGCATCGTAACAAAGTTCGTTATTAGAGGAATCTATGTAAATTTTCCCATAGCCGCCAGGAGCAGTAGTTGGAGTGATTTCTCTAAGAGCAAGATCACCATTGACAGAGACAAAGTTATTTATATTAGGCAAAACGCCGATACCCAAATTGCCATTATTGTTAAGAGTGATTTTAGTCGAGTCGATGAGCATATCACTAGTCCCAAGCAAAGTGACATTGAGATTAGAACCGTTTTGCGGGAGAAGAGTAAGAGCACCAGTCGGAGAAAAAGTTGTAGAGCCACCGTCAAAAGCAATATCAGTATCAGCAATAGTAAGATTGGTTGAATTGATATCAAGAGTGGCGTTTGCAGCAACAGCAATAGTTCTTGATGCTTTAGTGAAAGTCAAAGATCCATTTCCAGCAAAAACTCCAGAGTCGTTAAACTGAAACTGAGTATTTGCTCCACCAGGAACAGCAGAGGAGCTGGTGATATCGTATTGGATTCCGGCATCGTCTAAGAACATCAAATTAGAAGTTGAACCATTTACATAAAGCTTGCCAAAATTGCTTGTAGAACTAGGTCTAGGGTTTTCTTTGAGAGCGAGATTGCCGTTTACAGAAAGAATCTCGTTTGGATTAAGCGTGCGCACTCCTAGTTTGTGAGTGCTAGGAATGATTTCATTGACGCCAGTATCTACCGCTGCCACATATAGACATGGCAGAATACCAAAGAGTATCAAAAATAGTATTAGAGATCGTTTCATGGATTATTTGTTGGATCTACTGATTTCAATCCACAAATCATCCCCAGCGTCATACATCAAGGTGAGGGTATCTCTATTACCTAATACAACATTTAGACCATTATTTAGGCTAAATCCGGTACCATCATCTAATGTAACTGTATTAGTATTGCTAGTTCCTTTGATAATAATTACTTGTCCGTGAGTACCGTCTGCTATTTGCGGGTTTGAGCTCAGATCTACAGCACCTGCATTACCTGCAATATTGATAATTGAGTTGGTTACTGCAATAGTTGAACCGGTACTTAGTGATTGAATTGCAGATGGAGTCCAGGCTACTGATCCGTTTACTTCAAATTTGGCAGTGGTGGAAGTTTTGCCAACACTAACATTTGCGGTAGAAGTATCCACGTACAACTGATTAGTGTTTACTGCAAAATCACCTGTAGTCGATAAAGCAATATTGAGATTTTGTCCTGCAGTTGGTGTGAATGTTACTCCAGTGCCTGAATCAAAAGAAATATTATTGTCGGCGATCGAAACGTTTGTCGAATCAACATCAAAAGTAGTACCAGTATTAAGAGTAAGAGTCCCAGAAGTAAATTGATCACTAGTATCTGAACGTAAAAATTGGCTTGAGTCTATAGTATCAAGTGTATTAGCATCACTGGAACCTCCTCCAGCGAGCAAATCAAACGAAGCCCCTGCATCATCCATGAAGACAAGGTTTGATGTTGTCGAATTCACAAAAAGTTTTCCATAATTTGCCGTCGCTGTTGGCGCAGCACCCTCGCGAAGTGATAAATTACCTTCAATAGTAATTTTTTCGTTTGGTGCTGTCATACCAAAACCAGTATTAGTAGCTGAAGTATCAACGTACAATTGATTAGTGTTCACCGCAAAATCTCCTGTAGTAGCTAAAGATACATTTAAGTTTGTGCCAGAGCCTGGAGTGATAGTCATCGTACCAGTCCCAGTGAATGTAGTTGATGCACCATCAAAAGCGATATTTGTATCAGCTATCGATACATTAGTTGAATCTACATCAAAAGTCGTACCAGCATTAAGAGTAAGAGTCCCAGAAGTAAATTGATCACTAGTATCTGATCTCAAAAATTGTGATGAATCCAAAGTATCTAAATTACTAGCATTTCCTAAAGTGATTGCCGTTGGACTAGTCCAAGCACCAAGACCGGTAGCATCACTGACTAAAATTGCATTATTGGCAGCTCCAGTTGTCATCTTTAAACCTGTAGATTGAATAGTTCCTGCTACTTGTAGCTTTTCTGCTGGAGTAGTCGTACCAACACCAACGTTAGTCGCTGATGTATCAACATACAATTGATTTGTGTTAACCGCAAAATCACCAGCGCCTGAAAGTGTAACGTTGAGATTATTGCCAGCCCCTGGTTGTATTGTCATAAAACCAGTGCCGGTGAATGTTGTAGAAGCCCCATCTAGAGTGATATTAGTGTCAGCGATAGAGACATTCGTTGAATTGATATCCAAAGGTGCTGTAGTATCAACAGTAAGAGTCTTGGTCGCTTTAGTGAATGTCAAAGCACCATTACCGGCAAGCACTCCACTGTCATTAAACTGAAATTGTGAGTTTGAACCACCAGCGTTTGTTGAGCTTGAAAAACTAGACAATAAATCAAACGTTGCTCCTGCATCATCCATAAACACCAGGTTGGATGTTGTTGAATTGACAAATAATTTTCCGAAGCCAGGAGCAGAGCTTGGGGCGGTGCTTTCAATTAAAGCAAAATCTCCATTGACTTTAAAAGTAGTACCAGTAGCAGTTGTAAGTGTCCCAGAAGTGAATTGATCACTAGTATCAGAACGTAAAAATTGAGTTGAATCTATAGTGTCAAGAGTATTAGCGTCAGAACCGCCACCTCCTGACAAAAGATCAAATTGTGTGCCAGCGTCATCTAAGAACATCAAATTAGAAGTTGAACCATTTACGTATAACTTACCGTAGTTTGTAGTAAACATAGGTCTAGTTGTTTCAAGAAGAGAAGCTCTACCTTCAATAGTAATTTTTTCATTTGGTGCTGTCATACCAACCCCAACATTCGTCGCTGATGTATCCACATACAAGTGGTTTGTGTTCACGGCAAAATCTCCAGTTGTTGATAATGCCACATTTAGATTTTGTCCTGCTGTAGGAGTGAAAGTCACTCCAGAGCCTGAGTCAAACGCTATATTACTATCTGCAATTGATACAGTTGTTGAATTGATATCCAACGGTGCATCAGCTGGAATTGATAAAGTCTTAGTCGCTTTAGTAAAAGTAAGTGCTCCATTTCCGGCAAGCACTCCACTGTCATTAAACTGAAATTGTGAGTTTGAACCACCAGCATTTGTTGAGCTTGAAAAGGCAGCCAATAAATCGAACGTTGCACCAGCATCATCCATAAACACTAAGTTTGATGTTGTTGAATTTACAAATAATTTTCCGAAGTTTGCAGTTGCCGCTGGTGCGCTTCCTTCACGAAGAGAGAATATAGGATTAGTACCATTTGCAATTAAACCTGTCGCAAAAATTGTGCCATTGACATCAATCGCAGAACCAGCTCTGCGATTGGTTCTATTAATTGCCATACGACCAAGGTTATCAACTAAGGATAAAGTTAATCCTGCACTATTATGCCACTCAGTTAAATTAGCTGTTTGCGAAGCAGCAGCTTTTAATACTAAAGGCTTGGCTGATGCGCTTGGAGTTGTAATAACCCAATTAGCCGAACTAGTTGCATCAGTTGCAAAATAACCGTTTAATCTCAACAGTTCTGTTCCTGAAGGAGAAAAAGATATGCCCACAGCAGGGTCACTATCAAAGGCAAGCAGTCTTCCTCTTGCATGAGCAACATCATAATGGGTAACCCCTGCAATTTTCCCCTCACCAGTAACAAGACTCAATCTCATGTACTGTCCAGGTTGTCCGGAAGTGAACATATAATGCCCAGCATATGGTGTAGTCCATGCCCCACTACCGCTTCCATACGGTGAACTATATTGGTCTGTTTGGTTATTACCAAGAAAAAGATTTCCATTGAATCGTATCCCCGCCAATGCACTCCCTGCATTATTTTGCCATTCTTGTAAATTGGCTGTTTGCCCTGCTATCCCTCTAAGTACCAAACCTTGCTCTGTGATTGCGCTTGTGTTGATTCTTAATTTTGCCCTAGCAGGCGCATTGGTACCAATTCCCATTCTATCGTTAGTATCATCCCAATAAAAATTATTAGTGTCAGCACCAAAAACACCTGAGTTATTGAATTGGATTGCCCCAGTTGATCCACCTGGAGTACCACCACTAGAGGTGATATCATACTGCACTCCCGCATCATCTAAATACATCAAGTTTGATGTTGTTCCGTTTACGTATAACTTACCGTAGTTTGTAGTAAACACAGGTCTAGTTGTTTCAAGAAGAGAAGCTCTACCTTCAATAGTAATTTTTTCATTTGGTGCGCTCATGCCAAAGCCAGTATTGGTAGCTGATGTATCCACATACAATTGATTTGTGTTAACCGCAAAATCTCCAGTTGTTGATAATGCAACATTTAGATTTTGTCCTGCTGTTGGCGTAAAAGTCACTCCAGAGCCTGAGTCAAAAGCTATATTACTATCTGCAATCGATACTGTAGTTGAATTGATATCCAAAGGTGCATCAGCTGGAATTGAAAGTGTCTTAGTCGCTTTAGTAAATGTCAAAGCTCCATTTCCAGCAAGCACTCCACTGTCATTAAACTGGAATTGTGAGTTAGATCCGCCGGCGTTAGTTGAGCTTGAGAAGCTAGACAATAAATCATAACTTGCTCCTGCATCATCCATAAACACCAGGTTTGATGTTGTTGAATTGACAAATAATTTCCCAAAGTTTGCTGTTGCTGCTGGTGCGCTTCCTTCTCTAAGAGAGAAGATAGGATTAGTACCATTTGCAATTAAACCTGTCGCAAAAATTGTTCCATTAACATCAAGCACAGAACCCGCTCTGCGTGTTGGTCTATTAATCGCCATGCGACCACCATTATCTATTAATGAAAGCACTCCATTGGTGGAATTTAGCCATTCTTGAATATTTGTAATTGGACTGCTAAATGCTTTTGCTCTGAGTGCGGAAATTGAAGCAGTTGGCATACCAACTAATAATCCACCAAGTCTACTTGAAGCTCCGTTGTTTATTTCTATTACACCAGCAGCATTACGGCCTATTGCGGTATCTACTGTGTTTGTTGCAGCAGTACTACTTCCAGTAAATCCATATCTTCCAACAGAAGTTACTGCGGGGTATCCTCCAGCATTCAATGATGTGAATCTTGTAGTCCCTGCATTATTTTGAATATAAACTTGAGAAGAGTCAGTTGCAAGTTTATAAGAATTATTGAATACAATTAATTCTCTTGTTGAAGGCGAATAGAACTCCAATCTTCCATTAGGATTTACTGCTGTTAATGATGTGCCGTTATTGTCTTTCCATTCTTGTAGATTTCCTGTCTGCCCTACCATCCCTCTTAGTACCAAACCTTGTTCGGCAACGGCAGAAGTATTAATTCTCAATTTAGATCTAGAAGGATTATTCGTGCCTATGCCCAATCTGTCGTTGGTATCATCCCAATGTAAGTTGCTTGCATCAGCTGCTAAATTAGTACCTGACTTGAATTGAATAGAACCATTACTGCCAGCGGGCGTGATAGTAGTAGAACCATTGGTCAGGTTGTAATTCACTCCAGCATCATCCCTAAAATACAATCTTGAATTTGTAGATGATACAAAAAGTTTTCCGAAATTAGCCGTAGAAGCTGGAGATGATCCCTCTCTTATTGAGACGATTGGAGCAGAACCATTGATCGTTAGTTTTTCATTTGGTATTGTAGTACCTAGACCAATATTTCCTGTCGAATCAATTAACATTCTAACTGTGTTATTAGCAAATGGATTATAATCATCGCCACCACCTGATGTCGAGAAGAATAAATCAGATGGAATAGAAGTGCCTGTTACTGTACCTCTAACTCTTGCTCCCAAACCAGCAGTCCACATATAACCATCACCGTTAAATGGTCTAAAATTCAAATACGATATAGTGTCTCCATTCGCTACTATTGCCGGTGCTCCTGGAGTACCACGAGATTTTTTCATACTAAATATACCCGATGAAATATCATTACTGGAATGAGTTAGCTGCAAACCTCTTTCGATAGCTCCGCCACCATCTCTAATATCCAAACGAGCCTGAGGGTTATTGGTGTTGATCCCGATATTACCATTGCTATCAGCTACTAGTCGACTGTCCTCTACAACAAAATCACCACTAGCATTTAAATCAAAAGCAAAGCCGCTATTGCTTTGCGCAAAAGTTGTTGATGCACCATCAAAAACAATATTGCTATCTGCAATTGAAAGCGCTGTCGAATTGATATCCAAAGGTGCATCAGCCGGGATCGCTAAAGTCTTAGTCGCTTTAGTGAATGACAGTGCTCCATTCCCGCCAAGTATACCAGCATCATTGAACTGGAAATGAGTATTAGAACCAGCAGCACTACTTCCGCCCAAAGAAGTCAACGATCTCCAGCTGGCAGCACCACTACCATTACTTGTAAGCACATAGCCATTAGTTGCACCAGTCTGCATGCGAAACCCTTTTGTGAAGGTAGTTCCATTGACGGTTAATTTATATTGAGGGTTTACAATTCCTACACCAAGATTTTTATTTGGATGAACATAGTCAAAGCCAGCACCACTAGTGGTGACGGCCTCCACAGCTCTAAGCTGTAGCAATATCAATATTATGATTGCGATTTTTCGCATTTTCTTTGGTTTGTATTTGACTACTCAATCATCAAACCCATGAATAATTAATGCTCCATGAGTGCAATAGGGTATTTAGCAAGCAAATACTCCACCATTTAATCGATAAAAATAAGTCCTAGAAGTCTATGGATTATTTGTTGGATCTAGTGATTTCGATCCACAAATCATCCGTAGCATCATACATCAAGGTGAGAGTATCTCTATT
>JAJTHA010000149.1 GCA_021299565.1 Candidatus Caenarcanales bacterium | reverse complement strand
GTAGTACCTGAAGCAAAGTTCAAGGTTGTAGTTTGACCGTTATCAGCACCTGTTTGTAAAGTAATGTTCGCAGCACCACCAAGTAAACTGATTCCGTTAAACTGCACCTGTCCTGCTGCATCCGAAATCACTCTAACACGTTCATTAATCTCTCTTTGTATCGCGTCAACCTCGTTCGCTGAGTTAGTTCCGTTAGAAGCTTGTACCATCAACTCACGAACTCTCTGCAAGTTGTCCTGAGCTACACCCAAGCCACCCTCTGCAGTCTGTATCAATGAGATACCGTCCGATGCGTTTTGTTGTGCTTTACCTAAACCACCGATTGTCGCAGTCATTTTTTGAGCAATACTCAAACCTGCTGCATCATCCCCTGCTCTATTGATTCTTAAACCTGTAGATAGTTTTTCAACTGATTTCTGCAAGTTTGAAGTATTACTACCCAAAGCTCTTTGAGCAAACAAACTTTGGACGTTAGTATTAACATAAATAGACATATTTTCCTCTCCTTAATTTCCCTGTGTCATTTCCAAGTGACATTTCTGTCTATCGGCTAGATGGTCTAGATACTTTAGGGGGTATTATGTTAAATAATTTTAATGTTTCGCCTTTGGCGAGCCTGTCACTGCGTGACCGCTTTGATTATTTTGTGTCGGCTGCGAGACATAGCAAAATTAACATGGGCATGTTAATTTTGCGCTCTATCGTGTCTACCAGTAGATTCGGTAGTATGCTCAGCTTGTCCGAGCCCAGCGGAGCGGCTGAATTCAGTTCAGTTAACAAGCTTGGACCCTGACGTCGCTGCTTTGCAGCTCCTCAGGGTGACGCAAAAATTGTGACTTCTCATTTTGCTAATATTCTTTCTATGACTACAACAACAAACCCTAAAGTAGGCAGCAAAGCCCCGAAATTCAAAACCGAAGATCAAAACGGTGAAATCAAAACCCTTGAAGACTACAAAGGTAAATGGCTTCTATTATATTTTTATCCAAAAGACCTAACACCAGGCTGCACAACACAAGCCTGCACCCTAGAAGACAATATCAGCAAACTCAAAAAACTCAATGTAGAAGTTGTTGGTGTCAGTTGTGATGATGCTAAAAAGCACCAAAAATTTATCGAAAAGCATTCTCTTTCTTTTACTCTATTGGCTGATACCAAGCAAGAATTAGTAAACAAATATGGTGTCTGGGTAGAAAAATCTATGTACGGCAAAAAATACATGGGCATACAAAGAGACTCGTTTTTAATTAACCCAGAAGGAATTATCGCCAAACACTATATCAAAGTCAAACCTGAAGCACACGCTGCTGAAGTTATTGAAGATGTCAAAAAATTCTCTAAGGAGTAGTTTATTAACCAAAACATAAATCTATCATTTGATATTCTGCTCAAAAACAGTTCAGAATTGACTTTTAACGAAAAACAAAAAAACATAATTTTAAGTCTGGCTCAAGGAAACAGCAATTCAACCATAGTAGAAAAATGTCAAATCCCTATCAAAAGTGTTGAGAGGATTTTGAATTCATTAGTCAAAAAACTAAATATCGATTCAAAAATCTTTAACCCACGATTAAGGCTATTGATGTTAATTATCAATAAAAATATTATTGAATACCAAAGCAATAACCCACTTAGAAACATAGATAATTTGGACAGCAAATCACTAAACACTTTGTATCTAATGTGCGTAGGCTTTTCAAATAAATCTATTGCAAGGCTGCTTGAGATTAGTGACAAGACCGTAGAACTGAGACTAGCTAACCTTTTTGATGTTTTTAGCATAGACACCAAAGACAATAAAGAAAAAAACTCAAGGGTTGAATTATTTATCAGTGCTTTTTTAAGAGGGCTTTTCTCTTCTAACAAACTCAAAAGATTAGCCAAAGAAACTAGCGAGATTAATCTTGAAAATATTTTTAATGATCCAAAAGATTTTATTGCAAACCTAAATAATGATCATAAGTTCATCGGCTAGCGCAATTTAGCAAAAAACTTTTGTATCAAATGCAAACATTCTTGTTCTTTGATACCGCCGATAATTTTCATATTATTGGTTACCAGATTATAACGAGACCCAAAAGCACCAGATTTGGTCTCGTAAGCACCAAAAACCAATTCTTTTATATGTGCCTGCAATATTGCACCCGCGCACATTGGACAAGGTTCAAGATTAACATACATAAGACAATCATTAAGATTCCAAGTTCCTAATGCTTTATTCGCTTGCCTAAGAGCGTTTATTTCAGCGTGACCTATAATATCCTGTTCTCTTTGCCTAGTATTGAATCCCGTCGCTATAATTTCTTGATTTTTAACAATAATTGCAGCAACTGGAACTTCAGATGTATCGCTAAGCAGGCTCAAATCAATAACTTTTTGCATAAAGTAGTTATGATCTAGCATTTGCATAAGCATAGCACCGGGGATTATAATCAGTACAGATGCAGATTATATGCAGCACAACACTAAACACAATTTTTGATCCCATAAGTAATGAGCTTAAGGATTTTGATTCAAGATTAATTAACGAAATTAGCACAAGCTCAAGATCTCTTTGTACTATCATGCAAGATATTTTTGCAGCAGGCGGCAAAAGATTGAGACCAGCTTTAAGCTTTCTTGTCGCTAAAACCTTAACTGAAAAAATTGATGAAAAAGTTTTTTTAATAGCTGAAATAGCTGAATTAATTCACACTGCAAGTTTAGTGCATGATGACATTATCGACAACTCACTAATCAGACGCGGCAAAGCTACTGTTCATAGTAAGTGGGCTAGCGCTATTACTGTTATTAGCGGGGATTTCATGTTCGCTAGAGCAGCTGTTAATCTGGGTAAAATTGGCAATAATGAAGTAACCAGCATTTTTGCAAATGTCTTACAAGAGCTTTGTGATGGTGAAATTTGGCAAGTAGAAAAGAAATTTGATACTTCTTGTGATTATGAATTTTATTACCTAAAGAATTACAAAAAAACCGCTTCACTTTTTGAAGCAGCTTGCTTGAGCCCGACTATTGTATTAAATTCTAGTCCTCAAATTCAAAATGCATTTAAAAATTATGGCAAAAATTTAGGAATGGTTTTTCAAATTGTCGATGATATTTTGGATTTCACAGCAGATGCCACAACTCTTGGTAAACCCAATCTATCAGATGTTTTGGAAGGGCAAATCAATTTGCCTGTTTTGATTGCTATAGATCAAGCTTCGACCGAAGACAAGGCAAGAATCATTGCGATTATAGACGAGTTGAGAAATGACAAAAACAAACAATTAATCGATGAATTATTGACACTAATTAATAAATATCAAGGGATTGAAAAAAGTTTTGACAAAGCGATAGAATACGCTCAGCAAGCCAAATTGTCTTTGGAGCAGTTGGCTCCTTCTGCTGCCAAAAAATCTCTTGAAGCTCTTTTAGATTATGTTATAGATAGAAAAAATTAATTCAATTCATTAATTACAAACTCTGCAAAAATTGCATTGAAATCTTCTGAAAAATAATTATACGAACTAGCAAAAGCTACGCTGTCTTTGCCGCCATAAAAATCTGTCATCATGTCATTAATAAGTTCATCATCAAAATCTAGATAGCAAGTATCAAAAACTATATTTGCTGAAATTGCACCGAACTCTTCTAATTTCTCTATCAACTCTTCTTGTCTGTAAAAAAGCTCTGCTATCGAATCTTTGATATAAGACTCACTCAATTCTTCGTATTCTTGCCAATTACCTTTTGTAAAACCTTTTTCTTGACCGGCACCAACTACCGCAAAGCATATTGACTGATTCATGCGACCGCAGATATAAAGATCCTTGATCACCAAGATTTCTGTTAGTAATTCTTCTATGCTTGAACGTGCCATCTAGGCATATAATTGGCTGATTTTGGCATTTTTTAACTCAACTAATTAGGCTAGGAAAGGATCGAGATAATAGCAAAAACGACATACCGATCTTATATTTGCGCTCTTAGCTATATGCACCCGCTCCGCTGGGCTCAGGCAACACATTTCGCTGGCGAGCACTCGCGAAATGTGTTCCTTCGCCTATTCGCTTCGCTAGCACTAATAATTATTTGCCTAAGTGCAAAGAAGACGAAATCAATTAACCGCATCAGCCAGATTATAGAAAAAAAAACGAAGATTAGAGCACGACAAGACATAAATTGTTACAATACGCACTATGTCAAATAAATATTTGTTCACATCAGAATCAGTAAGCGAAGGACATCCAGACAAAATCTGCGATCAAATCTCTGACGCTGTCCTAGACGCAATTTTAACTCAAGATCCAAACTCAAGAATCGCCTGTGAAACTTTTTGTACAACGGGTTTAGTAGTAGTCGGTGGAGAAATTACAACTGAATGCTACGCACCAGTAAATGAAATCGCCCGCAACAAAATTCGTGAGATTGGCTATACAGGCAAATCAAGTGGTGGCTTTGACGCTGATACCTGTGCTGTGATGGTAACACTCGACCAGCAATCACCTGATATTTCCGCGGGTGTAACAAAAGCAAAAGAACAAAGAGAAGGTGAATCGTCTGATCTAGCTGATAGCTATGGTGCTGGCGATCAAGGTTTGATGTTTGGTTTTGCTTGTAATGAAACAACTGAATTTATGCCTTTAGCTATAACTCTTTCGCATCAACTTATGAAACAACTAGCTGATGTTAGACGCAATGACGCTAGTATCAATTACCTAAGACCAGATTCAAAAGCGCAAGTTACGCTTGAATACGAAAACGGCAAACCATCTAGAATAGATACTGTTTTGATTTCGACTCAACACGACCCTGTCATTAACGGCATTGTGGACAATGACAAGATTCAAGAGATTATCGCAAAAGATCTTAAGGCAAAAGTTGTAGATGCTGTTTTTGCAAACTACGAACTTAAACCAGATGCCAAAACCAAATTCTTTTTTAATCCATCTGGTAGATTCGTTACAGGTGGTCCTCAAGGAGATGCTGGCTTAACTGGACGCAAAATCATCGTTGATACCTATGGTGGTTACGCTAGACACGGCGGCGGAGCTTTTTCAGGCAAAGACCCTACCAAAGTTGATAGATCTGCTGCTTACGCAGCAAGACATGCAGCTAAAAATATAGTTGCTGCTGGCTTAGCGACTAAGTGTGAAATCCAATTATCATACGCTATTGGTGTTGCTAGACCAACGAGTGTCTTTGTTGATACTTTTGGTACTGGGCTTGTTGATGATTATAAAATCACTGAAATCGTTAATAAGGTTTTTGATTTTAGACCTTATTCAATCATCCAAAACTTCAAACTAAGAGAAATGCCTAAACTAAACGGTGGCAGATTCTATCAAGACGTTGCTGCTTATGGACATTTTGGTAGACCTGACTTGAAACTACCTTGGGAAGCACTTGATAAAGTAAGTGAACTTAAATCAAGTCTTGAAGCTTTGAAGCTTGCAGCTTAAATTAGATGCAAACCAAACTCAAATACAAACACATAAGATTTCTAGGCGCCGAGGGAATAGGCATGAGCGCACTAATTAGGATCATAGAAGAGCGCAAAACAGCAGGTATATATTCGAGTGATCTGAAAATCTCAAAAAGCGATTTGTCTTATAAACAAAATGATCCTTTAGATGCTGATATTGACCTAGTTGTAAGAAGCACCGCGATTAATGCTGAAGATCCTGAATACAAAGAGCTTGTTTCACGCAAGATAGAAATCTGGCACAGGTCTGACATGTTGAATTTCTTGAGTGAAGGCTATAAACAAATTGTTGTCAGTGGTACTCACGGCAAAACCACGACAAGTGCGATGTTAGCTCACATATTGGTTTACGCTGGACTTAATCCAAGCTTTGCGATTGGGGGAATTTTGTCAAATTACAACAGTAACGGCAAAGGCAGTGATGGTCAGTATTTTGTACTAGAAGGCGATGAGTCTGATAAAAGCTTTATGAAAACCAATCCTTATCTGGCTGTGGTTACTAGTGTAGAACCTGATCATTTGGAAAATTACCCTGGTGGATTTCAAGAGATTCAAAACTGCTTTTATAGCTTCTTGGATAGAGCAAATATTCGAATCATTTGCAACGATGATCCAAGTTTAGAAAAATACCAGAAAGAATCTATCAGATACTCAAAAAATGATCTTGTGAATTATAGCTTTAAATTAAAGCTTGCTGGCATTCATAATTACTCAAACGCACTCGCTGCCGTACTTGCAGCCAAAGAACTCGGAGTAGATCCTCAAACCAGCATTGAAGCTCTAGAAAAATTCACGGGTATTCAAAGACGCTTTGAACTTATTAATGAAAATTACAATGGATCAATAAAAGTCTATGATGACTATGCTCATCACCCGACAGAAATTAAAGCCGTACTTGAAGGAGCTTTGTCACTCAAGCCCCAAAAACTAGTTTTTGTTTATCAACCTCACCATCCAGAAAGAACCAAACAATTATGGAAAGAATTTGTTGAGGTGTTTAAAACTTTTCCTGGTGCTCCGCATATCGCTTTAATTGCTGATGTCTATGTAGCTAGAAGCAAACATATTCCAGGGATAGATAGCAAAAGCATGGTTAAAGAAATAAACAAAGAAAATGTTTTGTATCTTGAACCGATAGAGACAAATTTAACTTCACAGGGAAATTTAAGTGATATGAAAGCTGC
>JAJTHA010000119.1 GCA_021299565.1 Candidatus Caenarcanales bacterium | reverse complement strand
TAAATTACTCTAGCTTTAACCGATAAGCGCTTTGAAAACTAAGAAGATGGATTGGAAGCTTTGTAACACATAAGAGCTATTCTGTTCGCCGCAAAAGATAAGTGATTGAGCGCTAAGCCCATTTTTTTAGGTTGCATCCTGGCTACAAAATCCAGCATGCTTTCTGTTACAAAGAAAAACCCTGAGATTTTGGCTAAAATATTGTCCTCAAGTATCATTGCCCAGTCAAATATGACGCCGGCAGCATCTCGAACTGGACCAAAAAACTCCTTCCAGCCAGTAAATAAATAGCCTACTGTGGCGCTAATATCCCCAAGGGTGCTTAACCAGGCTTGGTGACCTTCGTTTTTGAGAGTGAATAGTGTTTTGACTGGATTAGCAACGATCTCTTTGGTCAAATCCCAGCAGGCTTGTGGTACATATTTGAAGCCATCTGACCAATTAGTAAAAGCCCCTTTCGCAAATTTACCAGGAAGCACTTTCTCTAGTTTTTTGTCGGTTGCTACCCAGATTTGATCAGTTCCTGTGGCTGCTCCGCGAACTAGATATTTGGTGTCTGTATCTGAAAGCCATACCGAAATCATTTCTAAAGCAAAGCCGAATACAGTGAAAGGATTTTTGTTTTTGATACCAATTCTAATACCATCTAAGCCATAGGATATAAAACTTAAATTGAAAATCTTGTCAGCTATAGCAGAAACTTTTTTTGATATCTTCCCCGATAAGCCCTTTGAAAACATAGAATAGCTCGCAAGAAGGTTCGCGAGAACACTTAGAGCAGTGGTTACTTTATCTGAGGCTTTAACGAAATGCCAAAATTTATCAATTGGCTTATCGGATGAAACTTTATTTTCTTCTTTAACTGGTAAGTCCACTAAGTTAGCAGAAGAGATTTCAGTTAAATCCATTTTGGTGACTGGTAAATTCAGTTCAAGATTTTTGCTTTTAGTGTCAGGTATGGCAAGATTGGTAGCCAAACTATTTTGACCAATAATTTCTTTGGGACTAGTTGTTATGACACTAATAAGCAAATAAATTGTACTACATAGTCAATACACGTGAATATTAAATCTAAGCTCTTACTTGGTACCAATAATAAGCAGAAATGCAGATTTAATATTCGTGACCCGCATAAATACTCACTTCCAATTCAAGATAATTAAGAGTTATCTTGACTCACACCTATTTGTTCGATGAAGTAATTTTAATGAAAGATTTCCTGATTTCCATATCTTTGTATGGTATTATAGGGGTATGAGTATGATTAATATTGGTTTGGTTTCGTTGGCAACATTTATGATTGCAATTGCATTTCTTGCTTATAGAAGCAACACGCATTTGCAAAGTCCAAATTCTAAGATAAGTCTCTTTGATATCTTACTACTAATTGCAAACTCTGGGCCTAGTTACAAATAGCTTATCGGGGTTTCTTGATTAAGTACTCTTTGATTATTTAATCACTGTCATCGCGAGATTTGCACAGCAAATCGTGGCGATCCCAATCGTTAATTCTAATGAGATTGCTTCGCTTCGCTCGCAATGACATTTAAGACAGGACTTCTACCCCTATTTTGCTTACAAGTGACTTACTGTTACAATATTTTCTAATGCCAAAGCGCAGCGACCTGAAGAAAATTCTGATAATAGGAGCCGGACCAATCATAATTGGTCAAGCATGCGAATTTGATTACTCTGGAACACAGGCTTGTAAAGCTCTTAAAGAAGAGGGTTTTGAAGTAATACTCATCAATAGTAATCCAGCAACTATCATGACTGATCCTCAGTTTGCAGATAGAACTTATATAGAGCCAATTAGTCCAGAATTTGTAGAAAAAATTATAGCTCTAGAAAGACCTGATGCCATATTACCTACTATGGGAGGGCAAACCAGTTTAAATACTGCTGTAGCGCTAGCCAAAGCCGGTGTGCTCGATAAATATCAAGTAGAACTAATTGGAGCCAAATTAGAATCTATTGAGGTTGCGGAAGATCGTGCATTGTTCAAAAATTTGATGAAGGAAATTGGTCTAAAAACACCGGAATCAAAAATAGCAACAAGTATTCAAGATGGACACCAATTAGCTGAGAAAATTGGTTTTCCACTAATAATTAGACCAGCATTTACTCTTGGCGGCTACGGCGGTGGTATTGCATACAATCTAGAAGAATTAGATAGCACTATAGTTAAAGGAATCAATGCAAGCCCTGTAGGTCAAGTCCTAGTAGAGCAGTCCGTACTTGGCTGGAAAGAAATCGAATACGAAGTGATGCGCGATCTGAACGACAATGTCGTAATTATTTGTGCAATCGAAAACTTTGATCCGATGGGAGTGCATACCGGTGATAGCATCACAGTTGCGCCTACTCAAACTCTCAGTGACAAAGAATATCAAATGCTCAGAGACGCTTCAATAAAGGTAATCAGAGCAGTAGGAGTGGAAACAGGCGGCAGTAATATTCAATTTGCACTTAATCCTGCAAATGGTGAATTTATAGTAATTGAAATGAATCCTAGAGTTTCTCGTTCCAGCGCTTTAGCGTCAAAAGCAACAGGATTTCCAATTGCGAAAATCGCTGCAAAGCTAGCAGTGGGCTATACTCTCGATGAAATCACTAACGATATCACTCAAAAAACCATGGCAAGTTTTGAACCAAGTATCGATTATGTGATTACCAAAATTCCCAGATTTGCATTTGAAAAATTCCCTGAGACTAAAGATTTACTCGGGACTCAAATGAAATCAGTAGGAGAGACCATGGCAATCGGAAGAAGCTTTAAAGAGAGCTTCCAGAAAGCACTTAGAGGCTTAGAGACCAAAGGTCCAATTGGATTTATCAATAAAGATCTAATTAGAGAAGTAGAATCTCAGAATTTCACTGTTCAAGATTTAGAAAGACTAAAAGAAAAAATTCGTTTTGCTGTTGGAACAGCTAGCTCACAAAGAGTTCATAAACTGTTTGATGCATTTTATTTGGGAATGAGTGTAAATGAAGTTCACAAACACAGCAAAATCGATAAATGGTTTTTGTCTAAACTAAAAGAAATCGTTGATGAAACAATCTCTCTTCAAGACGAAGCGATGAGAGAACACCAAGCCTTGAAAGCTTCTGGGCAAGAGCATCATAGCGCCAAGTCGTTAGAAAAAGTTTTAAACAAAGACAAACTAAAAAAACTAAAAGCAGATGGTTTTTCTGACAAGCAAATTTCTATCATCTTAGAAGCAACATTTAGAGCGAGTAAAGAAGATATATTTAAGCTTAGACACAAAATTAATGTAATTCCTGTTTATAAGACAATTGATACTTGCGCTGGTGAATTTGAATCATTCACTCCTTATCATTATTCAACTTATGAACAAGAAGATGAAATTACAACTAGCAGTAAAGAAACTATTTTGATCATTGGTGGTGGACCTAATCGAATAGGTCAAGGGATTGAGTTTGATTATTGTTGTGTGCACGCTAGCCAAGCATTAAGAGAAGCCGGCTATCAAGTAATCATGATCAATAACAATCCAGAAACGGTTTCTACTGATTTTGACATTAGCGATAAATTATATTTTGAACCTATTACCGTAGAAGATGTTTTGGAGATTTGGCTAAAAGAAAAATCAAAAAACACTAAGTTGATGGGTGCAATAGTACAACTTGGTGGTCAAACGCCACTCAATATTTGCAAAGCACTAGAAGAGCATGGAGTTACTATACTTGGAACCTTGCCTGAAAAAATAGATCTAGCTGAAGATCGTAATCGATTTGGTAATTTACTCAATGATTTAAATTTGAAACAGACTATAAATACTATCGCAAACTCTTTTGAAGAGACTAAACTCACTGCCCAAAAAATCGGTTATCCAGTGGTTTTGAGACCAAGTTATGTACTTGGGGGAAGAGGCATGGAAATTGTTTATAGCGACAAAGAAGTTAACGATTGGCTCAATCGAACGATGTTAGAAGATAATCAATTCCCAGTTTTAATTGATAAGTTTTTGGATCAAGCGGTTGAAATTGACGTTGATGCCGTCGCAGATGGTACAGAGTGTGTGATTGCAGGAATCATGGAACATATCGAATACGCAGGTATTCACAGTGGAGATTCTGCTTGTGTTTTCCCTCCCCAAAACTTAAGTGCCAAAATCATCGAGCAAATTAATGAAGCAACTATCAAATTAGCAAAAGCATTGGATGTCAGAGGACTGATGAATATTCAATTCGCAGTAAAAGACGAAGAACTTTATATACTAGAAGTCAATCCTAGAGCAAGTCGTAGCGTGCCATTTATTTCAAAAGCAACAGGTTTACCTTGGGCAAAAATAGCCGCTCTAATCATGTCAGGTAAAAGTATAGAAGAATTAGATATCAAAAATTTAGTTGGAGTAATCTCGCAAGACCAGGTCTCTGTAAAAGAAGCTGTGTTTAGTTTTAATAAGTTTGATGGTTCTAGTATATTTTTGGGACCTGAGATGAAGAGTACTGGCGAAGTGATGGGAATCAGTGATAATTTTTCTAGCGCTTTTGCAAAAGCACAAATAGCTTCTGGATTGAATTTACCAAGATCCGGCAAAGTATTTTTGAGTATCAATGATAATGACAAAGAATCAGCGATAGATATTGCAAAAGGACTAATTAAGCTTGGCTATCAAATTGTTTCAACTAGTGGGACTGCGCAGCTACTCAATGATGCAGGTCTTGCCATCGAAACGACACTAAAAGTCAATGAGGGAAGACCAAATATAACTGATTTACTCAAGAATGGTGATATTAAACTAATCATGAATGTACCTTCAGGCAAAATTGCTTATGAAGATAGTCAGATTTTGACCAAAATTGCACAGGCTAAAAATATACCGGTAGTAACTACTATTACGGGCTCGCTTGCTACCGTTAAAGCCTTATTTTCAGTGCAAGAAGATAGCTTTAAGGTAAAAGCAATACAAGATTACATGAAGTCAAAACATTCTAGCGTGGCATAAAGTCTATATGAGTGATTTTCTTAAACTAGGAATAATCGGCGCAACTTTAATACATACAAAATCACCACAAATTCAAGAGGCAGGTCTCAAATATTTAGGCCAAGCAGGTGAATACAAAAGATTTGAAATAATTGAAAATGAATTCAGCAAAGAAATCAATCAAGTACTCGGCAATTTGAATGGTGCAAATGTAACTATTCCCTACAAAGAAGCAATTCTAAAATACCTAAATGAATTTGATCCACTAGTAAAACGCATCGGCGCAACTAATACACTAGTGATAAGTAAAAATGGAATTTACGGATACAACACAGATTATTACGGCTTTAAAGAATCTTTAGCGCATAATTCACTAGAAGCTAAGACAGTAAGTATCATCGGTGCTGGCGGTGCTTGTAAAGCTGTAATCATTGCTTTGGAGGATATGGGCGTTGAAGAAATTTATGTCTATGCCAGAAACACTTCAAAAGTAGATGAAAATATTCCCAAAGTAACTAAAACAAAATTACATATCAAACAATTTACTGAAACAGAAAATCTCTCGCACTCACAACTGATCATTAATTCTACTCCAGTTGGACAGGGGAGACTAGCTAATGGAAGTCCCCTAACATTAGGACAAATAGATTTATTGAGAGCAGAGACTCTTGTCTATGATTTAATTTATGATGAGACTTTACTTCTCAAAGAGTCGCGTAAAAGAGATTTAAAAACCATTGACGGTTCGCAGATGCTGGTTTTACAAGCAGCAAAATCCCTATCTATTTGGACAGAAAAAGAGCTTGATCAAGGGCTAATAGATGCCATGCAAGAAGCATACAAAAATTAATTTGAAAAAACCTCTTATGGTGTGTTATCATCAACACCATGAGAAAAACAATATTATTAACAAGCTTATTAGCGATTACTAGTCCAGTTTTAGCAAAAATCAAAAGCAATGTACCTAATGTCTTTGTGAGTGGAGAAACTACAAAAGTCAAAGGTGATGAGATCAATTCTGATTCAAACCCATTTAAAGCAGTTGTTGAAACGCTTGATGGACTAACAATTAATTTGCCAGTAGTAATCAATAAAAAAGACAACAGAGCAAATATACAAATGCCAACTGTTGACGAGGATAGTAAAGTAATTTTGAAACTAAGTGGTGGTAATATACCAGAAGCAAAAGCTCAACAATATCTAGTACTAATTCTTTCTAAACCAGAGAGTTTTGTACAAGAAGAAACAAGTATCAGTGAAGAAGATGTCAGTATTCCAGAAACATCAACAGGCGGTTTTGAAGGACCTGCAGGACCACAAGGACCTCAGGGACCAAATGGTCCACAAGGCCCAGCAGGACCTCAGGGCACATCAGGAGCAGCGGTAGTTCACGGTGGTAATTTAGATGCTAATGTTTTGCCAGTTGCGATTTATATGCCGGCATTAGTTACAGGTTCAGAATCTGGCAGTGTTGAGATAAACCGAGCAACATTCTTCACTATTTCTGATTCAGACAATGATAATACGAACATTTTATATTCTTTAACTGGCGCCAAAGAAAATGGGGCACAAGTGACAATTTTGATTAACTCAGATCTACAAATTTATGACGCTAATGCTTATCTAAGAGTAATGCCATTAGAGAAAAAAGGACTCGTTAGCTTAAAAGTTGAGCCAAATATTAATCTGCAAGGCGGATATGAGTCTGGTAAATTTGGAACTCAATATTTTAATCGTGGGACAGTTTTGGTTTTGGTCTACAACAACGGCAGTTGGTATGAAGTTTCTAGATCTAACACGAACGATATTAGATAAGAATCTGATTTTATAACTAAAAAAGCCAGAATCAAAAATTCTGGCTTTTTTTATGCTGTAATAACTCTATCAACTGCTCTATCATGAGCTTCTACAGGAAGATTATCGATGATCAGCTCTTTGGCACTAAGTCCAATCACCTTACAATTCTTATTTAATTTTGGAAGCAAATTGTCGTAATAAGCTCCGCCTCTACCAAGACGATAAGACTTGGTATCAAAAGCAAGCGCAGGAACTATTAGTAGATCAATCTCAGAAGCTTTAATAACTTTATTGGTTGCTTTTGGGACTTTCAAAGAATTTTTTGTATCTATCAATTCATGTAGTTCTGTTACTTCAAAAAATATCATAAGACTGTTACCAATTGGTCTAGGGATAGCCCAGGTTTTATGGGGATTAGCGATAATCATAGAACTCAAATCAAACTCTCCAGTAAGTGGATAATAAGTGCCAATAGTTTTAGCTTTGGAAAATTCTTTGCAATTCTCAAGTTGTTCGATGATTGAATTTTGTTTCAAATAAAAATTTTCTTTATTGGTCCACAAAGATAGCATTTTGGCTTTTGCATAAGCTCTAAGATCTTTTTTGAGACTCACTATATCAACAGTTTCCATAAAATTATTTTTTGTCTTTTCTGAAATTATACTCTTCACCTTTTATCAAACGGCTAATATTTGATTTGTGTTTAATCAAAACAATATATACAAAAG
>JAJTHA010000103.1 GCA_021299565.1 Candidatus Caenarcanales bacterium | reverse complement strand
TATCAAGCTTAGAGGTTGTGCTATTGAATGTCGTATCAACGCTGAAGATCCGGAGAAAAATTTCATGCCAGGACCTGGTCATATAACAGGTTTCATGCCTCCTGGTGGACTAGGCGTGAGAGTTGATACTCATTGTTACACGGATTATTTCATTCCACCAAATTATGATTCATTGATGGCAAAACTTATAGTTTGGGGTAGAACTCGTGAGCAAGCCATTCGTCGTATGAATAGATGCTTGGATGAATTTACTATTACTGGCATCAAGTCGACTATCCCTTTTCATCGTAAGGTTATGGACAACAAAGTCTTTCAGGCGGGTACTTTTTGTACTGATTTTATTGAGAAGGATTTTGGTTAGGCAAACAAAGCTTCAAAAACCTTTTGAGGAATGCGGTTTAGTTGATAAGGTTTTTCTTTTTCGTAAGTAAGCTCTCCTCTATTAAAGGCTTCTACTTGAGCGTTTTTACCAATCATATTCAAAACCCAAGTTAGATTCTCTAAAGGGCGTCTGAGTGATTTTGGTAAAAATGCACTTAATAAATTGGTGATAGAAGAGCCTGATAAAAGTACTCCTGATGCCCAATAGAGATAGCGTCCTTTTTTGAGGTTGTCTATTGTTAGCTTGCCTCCTTCTGCAATTAAGCCTCCAGCTTGTCTAAGCAAAGTAGAAAATCTTCTCATGCCTGTCAAATGAAATACTATCGGTGCTGTTGAAGTTAGCATACCCCATAACATGCCAGCGCTTCCGCCTTTGAAATCAGTGAGAGCTTGTATTGGGTTGTTGCGAAGATCTTTGAAAACTTGTTTTAGACCGGATTTTAGAGTTTGAATACTATCATCAAAACTTTGATATTGTTTTTTGCCCGCAACTTTTTCTGCTTCAGCCGCAACGTTTGACCAACCAATATCAACTCCTCGATTAAGAGTAAGGTTTGTATAATCACGAGTGAGAATAGTCGGGGTTAGTACGGCTAGTACTTGCGGGATTACTTGCTTGATGTCTTTTCTGTTATAAGCATCAATTGCAGCAATCACCCCGTAAGACCCAAATGTAAGTGCAGCTGCTTTTTCGCTGATGTAGTTAATTGCTTTGCCAAATGCAGATTTGTCACCCAAGACCAAATTACTCAAAAAAGCAACGAGTGCAGAGCCTGATCCAAATAGAGTTACTCCTCTTGTAAAATTTCTTCTGAAGTTGCTGGGATTGGATTTTTTTTCGCTAGGGTTTAAAAGTTCAGTTTTAGTTGGGGACTCTCGATGCAATAAATTTGTATTAGGATCTTCAGGTTTTTCTGAAATTTCTACTTTTGCAGCAGTATTTTGTATTGGCTGGCCAAAGCTATGATGATTGATATTGTTAATCGGTAGGGCTAAATCCATGCTGAAGCTTTTAATATTGTCTTAATAATATTATAGCGTATTGACGGATTTGGTGGATGAATTATTGAGGGTTGTCGCTAGGTGTTTCTGCTGATTTGGCTGCTACTGGTAGAGGTTTTTTCTCTAAAGCTGCTATCAAATCCTCAGCTTTTTTGCTGCCCGCAGCTTTAGCTAGTTCATAGTTTTCTTTGGCTTGTTGGGGGTTTTTGGACTTTTCGTATATCTCACCAAGCACTATGTAGAATTCTTGTTTGTCTTTATCGTCTTCCATTACCTTAAGGTCTTTGAGTTTTGCCATGCGATTTGTTGCAGAGACAAAATCTTTGCGCCCCATGAGAATTTTGGACATTTCGATATATCTATCAAAAATATACTCCATTAGTTTTTTTGGAGGAGATTTTTTATCAGTGGAATAATTTCTCAAATATTCTAATCCTTGAATTAATATTTTCATCTCAGCATCAAATGAGTGTGAGCTTTTGGATAATTTGATAAAAAAGTCTTCTGACAAATTCATGTTTTTGCATTTGCGGATAAATTCAGTCATTAGATTGGTTTTGTAGTAAGTGTTGAGGATATCAATAATTTCTATAAAACTATCTTTGAAATTATTGGATACATAATCAATCTGTTTGAGTTGTCTTTCAGCTAGATCAAATTTTTTGGCTCTGACTAGAGCATAAAAATAAAGCGAGTCCAAATCTCTGTCTTTATCTTTGTATTTGGTTTTGAGGTTGTTGAGAATTTCAATTGCTTTTGCGGTTTTGAATTCTCGCATGTACTGACGAGCAGCTTTGATTTGTTTATTTTTGAAAGTAAAGATGTTGTAAGTAGAAATCGTTGCAAATACTATTAGTGCAACTATAAACATGACAAAAAATCTTTCGGTCTTGGGGTTCATCAGTTATTAGTATAGCAATTGAGCGCTTCCAAAAGCCCCAATAGCTGCGTTACGCTCGTCCTCGCAATCCTCATTGACGGAAAGTCAATTCCGGTATGCTCGGACTTCGCAAGCCTTGCTCTTGGAGCTTTTGAAGAGCGCTCTAGATTTATGTCGTCATTCTGAGCCGAAGGCGAAGAATCTCATTCGGCGAGAGATCCTTCGCTACGCTCAGGATGACATAAAAAATTTAAAACTACAATCGAAGCAAAATACAAAATTAAAATAGCCGCAGCAAGAATACTCATAGTCAATGGATCAGGCGTTGGAGTAATAATTGCTGCAATTACAAAGGCTCCAATCACAACATATCTCCAAATCTTGATTAAATCTTTACTAGTTACGATTTTGCAAAAGCCTAAGCTCAAAACCAGAACAGGCAACTGAAAGCTAATGCCAGTAATTGTAAGCAGTGAAATTACCAAATTTACAAATTCTTGAATACTAAAACTATTAGCAATTAAATCCTGATTGAATCCCCACAAAAAATTTATCACAGGTGGAGCAACCATGAAATAAGCAAAAACAATTCCAAGCCAAAATAAATAAGGTGAAAAACTAAGTATAGGACTCAAAAGTTTATATTCATTGTCTTTTAGCCCTGGTTTGACGAATGACTCTAATTGTTTGAAAAATAAAGGCATAGAAAAAACTACAGCACTATATACAGAGATGTGTAGGCTAGCAAATAATAATTCCCCTGGTTTCAATTGAAAAAACTCTGAACCGTTAGGAGCCAGTCTTTGTAGTAATTTCAAAAGTTGTGGACTAAAATAAAACGCAACAATCATCGCCACCAGGAAACAAGACACACCTATAATAATTCGATTTCTCAATTCATCTAAATGCTCGCTAATCCCAGACCAAATTGACCCAGAAAAAATATTTTTAGATTCTAGGTGATCTTCTCTGTCTAGTTTTGGTTCTGGCATTAACGAGTCCTAGAATATCTAACTGTGATTAGATTGTCTCCATACAATAATGTCACAGAAGTATTATCGCTGCTGAAAGCTTCTGCTTGATTGGGATCCATGAAGACAGACACATCGCCGCTGCTTCCAGTGAAATTATAACTATCTGCTTGTTTTTCTAACTTTAGTGAGTAAGAAACTCTATAGCCTATATTTAATCTTGTGCTCAGCTCGACTCTTACTATTTTGCCCTGAAGTCGATTGAGAAAATTATTTAGTTCAGCATACTCTTGTTGACTTAGCATTGTTTTAAATTATTCTAGTTTCAAGACTTGTGCAAGGTACTGATTCCGAAATCAGCCCAAATACTATGCTATCTACAATTGCATCCCAGCTGGCTTTGATAATATTTGAGCTCACCCCAATTGTGTCCCACGATTTTTTGTCTTTAGTCCCCGTAGTAACTTGAACTTTTGTGATAGCGCCTGAACCCAAATGACTATCAAGAATTCTTACTTTAAAATCTTGTAAGCTGAAATTTTCTATTTCCGGATAGTGATCTCTAAGAGCTTTTCTTAGAGCGCTATCTAGGGCGTTGGCTGGACCGTTTCCTAGACTTACACTGTGTTTTTCTACTTCGCCAATTTTGATCCTAACAGTAGCTTCAGTTTGTTCGCCGTTAACTATGTGAACATTGTTTTCCACTAGTTCAAAATATTTTGGACACTGATTAAGTATTTTGCGTACTAGCAATTCTAAGCTTGCACCTGCATTCTCGTAGCTATAGCCTTGATGCTCCTGATCTTTTATAGCAGTGAGTATTTTGCTTGCAGCTTGTTTTTGCTTGTCTTCATTATCAAAAACAAAATTATTGTTGTTTAACCAGTCGATGATATTACTCAATCCTGATTGATCTGAAACAACTACTCTGGTTTTGTTGCCAACAATACTAGGATCAATGTGTTCGTAGCTGCTTTTGTCTTTGGCGATGGCGCTGGCGTGAAGTCCGCCTTTGTGAGTAAATGCTCTTGCTCCCACGAAAGGCTGTGACTGATTGAGATTCATGTTGGCTATCTCGGCAACTTTTTTGGCAACGTTGGTTAATTTGGCTAAATTACTAGGAGCGATGCAAATGATTTCTTGGTCTCTGACTTTGAGCTGAAGATTAGCGATTACCGAAATGATATTTGCATTGCCACATCTTTCACCATAGCCGTTGATAGTGCCTTGTACTTGCATGACACCGGCTCTAACTGCTCTTATGCTATTTGCTACTGCTAGTTCACCATCATTGTGTGCGTGTATGCCAAAGCCAATCTGAGAGTTGTATTTGTCGACAAATTCTTTGGAGATATTAAAAACATATTCTGGTAAAGATCCGCCGTTAGTATCACAAAGTACCATTCTATCTGCACCTGCTTTAATTGCAGTTGTAACGAATTTATGTGAGAAATCAGGGTTGTCGATAAAGCCATCATAGAAATGCTCTGCATCCACAAAAACCTTACGTCCTTCCGCTTTTAGATAGTTGATACTTTCTTCTAGCATATCAAGAGTCTCTTCAAGAGAGGCTTTCATCGTGTTTGTGATTTGCCAGGCTGAGCTTTTGCCTACTATGCATACTACTTCGGTGTTGGCGCGTAACAAAGCTGCCAGAATGGGGTCTTCAACTACTTTGGTGTTAGCTTTGCGAGTACTGCCAAATGCTGTTAATTTGGTGTTGCGCAGTTTTAGTTTAGCTGCTTCTATAAAAAAATCTACGTCTTTTGGATTTGCCCCAGGCCAGCCACCTTCGACATAGCTAAGACCTAAATCATCTAGAATTTCCAAAATGCGTAATTTATCATTGACGCTAAAAGATATACCGCGCATTTGTGCGCCGTCTCTTAGTGTTGTGTCGTATATTTCTACTGCTCTCACAATTTAGTTATTTTAGCATTTATGTAAAACATTAATTCCTCAACTACTAAGTCTTGAAAGTATAGTTTATAGTCACTGCGAGCTGCGAAGCAGCGCGGCAGTCCAGTACACTTGTGCATCGTGGATTCCCACGACCCGCTTCGCAGGTCTCGGAATGACTTTATAGTTATAGATTTGGCTTATGCTAAAAGTTACCTAAAACAAAACCCCTCGTTGACTAGACGAGGGGTTTATTGGGTTTGGGTGAAAGCTCTAGATTAGAGATTTAAGATTGTGTAAGAATCAAAATCCATAAAGTCTCCATCAAGACTCATTGATTTTGAGGTTAGCGGATGTTCTACACCGAGAACCAGACCATCGACTACACCTTTAACAGTACCTGTGACTCCACCTGTGACACCACCTAGTACTAAGCCTGTAGGCACACCTATTAGCTTGCCTATGACTCCCCCACCGATGCCATCAGAAACTGTATCTGCGTAGTGGGTACCACCTGTGATAGTCCCTCTTAATAGACCCGCTCCAGCACCTACTGGGATACTGACTATTGGACCGACTATCGACAAAATGCCCTTATCTGCTGCTTTTGCTTGTATAGTACTAACACCTAACAACGATGCTACTACTAGTAACATAAATAACTTCTTCATGATTTAACTCCTTGTTTTTTTAGACTTCCTTGTCTTGTGGCATTATTATTCCACTTCTCAAAGCCTTTTAAACTGAGGGTTTCAGCTAGCGGAAAGCCTCGTGATCAGTTACAATGATATTTCCATGTCGTCAGTAAGAAATTCCTCAGATCCTATTATTAAACCAGTAATATTCATGTTCCCGGCTGCGCCACTATCAGAGCAGCTTCTGGCGGTTAAAGAAAAAATATATGCTCAACTCTTACCGATTTTAGAGAATTTGCCATCTAGCTTCACTTGTGATTTTGATAATAGTAAACCTGAAAAAATTATTTTAGAAATTAAACCAAATACTAATTTCTATTTTCGTGGAGATTTTACTAAAAGCGTCTCGCAAATATATGATGTTCTCCAAACAGTTTTAGAAGATCGTTGTGAAGTAGCAAAAGTCACTATGGAGCAGAATGCTTCTAATAATGCTAAGTTCATAACAATTAAATTACAAGAAAGTGAGGAGGCTGACAAATTTATCTCCGGTCGGGCTAGATTAACTGGTGAGTATTTTGCAAAAGTAGATCCACGAGCGGTTTACAAGGAGAAAGATTTGCCTATGTTAGAAGGCTTTCAATGTCTTTTAGGCAAACTAGACAAAAGATTCTTTTATTATTCGATGAATCATCGAGACAAAACTCTTAAAGTAGTAGCTCTCACTCCTAAAGCTGAAGATGATTTGTTTAAAGCAATTAGAGAAGTGCAGGATGACTTAAATGTTGATAAAAGACTTGGAGTGATTAGAATCACAAAAGATCCTTTTGATGAAGGTTATGGATGTTATGAAATTAGTTTTTATAATTCCCGAAATCAACAAGTTATACAGAAATTTCAACAGGAAAAGTGGACCCCAGACAATAGGTTTAGGAAAGAAGCTTTGCTCGAGATATCGCTGCAGGATTAAAGTTCATAAAAAAAACAACCCGCGAAAGCGGGTTGTTTTTAAAGGATTAGATCCTGACGTCGCCACTTCGTGGCTCCTCAGGATGACGTGGTAATGAAGGCGAAACAATTAAGCTTCTGCGCCGACAGGCATGTTGTGCTTCACAAAGCCGTCTGGGATTAGCTGGTAGCCACCACCATAAACGGTTTTGATATATTTTTTCTCGCCAATTTCGATACGCGATCTAAGGTGTCGAATGTGAACTCTAATTGTATCCACATCATCTTCAGGTGAGTATCCCCAAACTTCTTTCAAAAGAGTTCCAGGAGAAACAGTCTGACCATGATTTTGCATCAAGCAATGAAGTACTTCAAACTCAATTGGAGTGAGTCTTAAGATACGCTCTTGGATTTTGATCTCACGAGACTCAGGCATAAGCGTGATATCTCCAGAGTGAAGAATTTCTGGAATAGATTGCGATAAAGAAATCGCACCAGATCTTCTAAGTAGCGCTCTTACTCTCACGAATAATTCTGCTAATTCAAAAGGCTTAGTTAGATAGTCATCTGCTCCTGAATCAAAACCAGTAATTTTGTCTTCAGTGCGGCTAAGAGCTGTAAGCATCAAAACCGGAATATCTTTTGTTTTGTCATTTTGACGAAGTCTTTGACAAGCAGTGAAACCATCCAAGTTTGGCATCATAAGATCCAAGATAATAAGATTTGGAGGATTTTGCTGAATCAAAGCTAGGCCATCAATCGCATTATCTGCTGAGTCTACCTTGTATCCTTGCATTTCAAGGTTTGATGTGACAAGTTCCAAAATTGCTGGATCGTCGTCAATTACGAATATTTTTTGTTGATTTTCTGCCATAATGATTAAATTATAATAAGTAAGACCCGAAATATGCAATACCTTTTTTAATATTTCAGGTAAATTTACAATGTATTAATCATTTAACTTGATTTCTATTTTTTTGATCTAAGAGAAAGCATGAATTCTTTTAGGTATTTCATGATTTTTGAGCCTTTTAGCTCGATTTTCAGTATTTCCGCGTAATAATTCTCAATAAGTTTTTTAATAGGCTCAATAGACGCATAATGGGTGAGTCTACCCTGGTAAGCCACGGATAAACCACCTGTTTCTTCAGAGACCACTAAGCAAAGGGCATCGCAAACCTCGCTAAATCCAATAGCTGCTCTGTGGCGAGTACCATATTGCCAGCCCAATTTCGGGTTTTCTGTCATTGGCAGAATCACACCAGCATTCAAAATAGAAAAACCTTTAATGACAATAGCGCCATCATGCAGTGGTGATTTGGTGTTGAGAATACTTACTATCAATTCTTTTGATAATTTGGCGTTAATTTCTTGTCCAGGATCTATATAGTAACGATCGACATTGGCTTTTTCTATTGCAAGAATTCCTCCCATTTTATTTTTTTGAAGTAATGCTAAGGAATCAGAAATCTCTCTAGCAACAGCTTCAATACTGTCTTTGGATTTGGTCATCTTCATGTAATCGGCAAGTGAGATATTGCCGCCAAGTTGCATTAATACTCTTCTAAATTCTGGAGCAAAAATCACAATTAAACCAATCAAAATAGTTGGAGAGAAAATTTCTATTAGCTTAGTAATTATTCCTAGTTTGAAAACATAACAAAAAAGAACAATAGGCGATACCATCAGTAAGCCCTTTAATACTCTCTCAGCCTGGGTTCCCTTGAAGCGTTGATAAATCTCGTAAATAAGCCACGCAATAAATAAAATTTGCAAAAGCAAACTTCCAACTGTAAAAGTAGTCAATTCAACGCCAAAAGTTCTGTATAAAAACTCCTTGATGTTGACATAATTCAAATTGAAATTCAGGTCTTCGATAAGACACCTCTATTCAGATGCTCTGGCAATAAATCATTACGAAGCAAGTCTTCTAAGCTTTCTCTTTTGATGGCAAGATAGTCTTGGCCATCAGCAACCAAAACCAAAGCGGGTTTAGCAGATCGATTATAGTTTGATGACATGCTGTAATTATAAGCGCCAGTTGAGAAGACTACCAAAAGATCTCCAGGACTGGTTTTAGCTAGATTGATATCTCTAATTAGAATATCTCCTGATTCGCAATATTTACCAGCAATAGTAACAGTCTCCCTGTCTTGTAAGTTTACTTTGCCGTCTATTTCAGCTTGATATTGTGCTTGATACATGATGTGCCTAGGATTATCAGCCATACCGCCATCTACGCAGACATACTTTCTGATACCTTCGATATTTTTTATATTGCCGACTTCATAGACAGTAATTCCAGCTGGTCCTACTATACTGCGACCAGGTTCTACAAGAATTCTTGGCAACTTTAAATCAAACTCTTTAGCTAGAGCTTTGACTGAATCTGTCAAAATCTTTATCCAAGTTTCTATTTCGGGCGGATCGTCGCTTTCCATGTACTTGATCCCTAAACCTCCTCCAAGATTGAGGTCTGGGAATTCTAGAGAAAATTTATCTTTGATTTTTTTGTAGAGATCCATAAATACTCTGCAGGTATCTTGATGAGGTAATGTTTCAAATATTTGGGATCCTATATGACCATGCAATCCTTTGATATTCACATTGATTTTTTGTAATTCTTCTATAGCGGTAAAAAGCTCATCTAAATTGAATCCAAATTTACTATCCTGTTTGCCAGTCTTTATATACTCGTGAGTATGACATTCAATGCCTGGTGTAACTCTTAGAAGCACAGAGGCTTTTTGTTCATTGCAAATTTTGGAAAGTAGATTAATGTCATGAAAATTGTCTACTACTATGTTGACTCCTTTGTCGACACAGAGTTTCAGCTCTTCATGGCTTTTGTTATTACCATGGAAGTACAAATTTTCTATAGGAAATCCAACACTTAAAGCTGTATAAAGTTCGCCCAAACTTACTACATCTAAGCCAATTTTTTCTTGTTTGACCAGTGCGCAAATAGCCTGGCAATTTAACGCTTTACTTGCGTACAAGACCAGTGATTCAGGATAGTTATTTTTGAGAGAGTCTCTATAAGCGCCAATTCTTGCTCTAATTGTCTTTTCACACATAAGATAAAGCGGGCTTCCATATTTCTTAACAAGATCTTTGATTTTGATATCAGCTAGAAGTATCTCACCATCTTTGTTGGTGCTGTAAGACAGAGGTTTTAATTGATTTAAAGAGCTCATGATATAAATCGATTCTAACATGAGACTCATAATGAGATAAAATCGTTAGTTATGAAGCTAGCCCTTGCTCAAGCTAATCCTATTGTTGGTGATTTTAAATATAATCTCGATAAAGCAATTTCCTTTGTCAAAAAAGCCAGAGAGCTATCAATTGAGCTTTTGATTTTTTCGGAGATGTTTTTAATTGGTTATCCTCCTCAGGATTTGCTGCTTAAATCTGGAGTTATTGAAGCTCATGACTATGCCTTAAATGAATTAGCTAAATATACAGATGATGATTTTGGGATCATCATTGGTGGCATTGCACTTAATCAAAATTACGGCAAAAAATATCATAATTCACTTTTTTGTCTGGCTTCAGGAACTGTGCAACAAACGGCTCATAAAATGCTTTTGCCAACTTATGATGTTTTTGATGAAACCAGATACTTTGAACCAGCTCAAGAAGTTAGTACTTGGTCTTTCAAAGGTTTAAATATCGGTTTAAGTATTTGCGAAGATATCTGGATAGAAGCCTATACAAGTTTGTATAAGCGAAACCCAATTAATGAATTGGTTGCAAAGCGAGTAGATCTGATTGTGAATTCTTCTGCTTCGCCTTATTCCTTTACCAAGCCAGAGCTGCGAGTGGCTTTGATATCTAGTTTGGTCAAGCAGCATTCAACACCTCTTTTATATATCAATCAAGTTGGTGCTAATGACCAATTGGTTTTTGATGGCAATTCCATGGTTTTTGATGATGCTGCTCATGTCATTGCCAAGGGCAAAGATTTCGAGGAAGATCTGATTGTCGTTGATTCTCATTTGCTTAAATCTCAAATTGCTACGAGTTCACCGGACTATCCTATTCCCCTTTCAAATAGATTGCTTGCCGAATTAACTCAGCAAGAACTTTTTGAATTACGCAAAGCGATTGTTCTGGGGATTAGAGACTTTGTTTCTAAATGTGGTTTCAATAAAGTTATATTGGGTCTATCTGGTGGAATTGATTCTGCGTTAGTGGCTTGTCTATGTAAAGAAGCTTTGGGACCCTCTAAAGTTTTTGCTTATATGCTTTCAACAGAGTTTACTTCTCAGGAAAGTTTTGATGATGCTAAGCTCTTGGCTCAAAACTTATCAATTAATTATTCTGAATTGTCGATTCAAGAATTATTGAAAGAGTCACGCAAATTGATTCCCGAGTTGACAGGACTTGCAGATGAAAATATACAGCCACGACTGCGCTCTAGTCTTTTGATGGCTTTTGCTAATAGTAAAACTGCTTTGTTGATGTCAACAAGTAATAAGTCTGAAATCGCGGTTGGATATTCGACGCTTTATGGTGACAGTTGTGGAGCCCTTGCACCTATTGGAGACTTACTCAAAACTACTGTTTATCAATTGTCCAAGACTTTTAAAGAAATCCCTGAGTCAGTTTTAGAAAAAGCTCCAAGTGCCGAATTGAGGCAAAACCAAAAAGACTCGGACTCATTGCCTGACTATGAATTATTGGATAAAATCATTTTTCTGTATGTTCAAGAACTTTGGTCTTATCAAAAAATAGTTAATGCTGGCTTTGATGAGCTAATTGTCAAAAAAATTCTAAACATGATTGATCAAGCTGAATATAAGCGTCATCAATCCCCGCCCATCGTCAAAATCGCGGGTATTGCTTTTGGTATGGGAAGGAGGATGCCCATTGCACAGCATTATTCCCACAAATAAATCATTAGTTAAATGCCGCTTTGGAAGAATCAATTTTATTAATACTTTGATTATTGATTATCCTCTTTTGAACAAATATAATTTTGATTCGGTACTGGAGGCAAGTCCAAGCCAATTGAATCAAGCTTTAAGAGAGTCTCAAATAGATATCGCTCCTATTTCTAGTTTTGAATTTCTGTCCCACAAAGAAATATATAAGCGCTTAACTAATTTGTCGATAAGCTCAAAGGATTATGCCGACAGTGTTTTGTTTGCGGTAAATAATCTTGAGAATCTTCAAGTGATTAACATCACCGACAAAAGTGCAAGTTCGGTTAATTTGTTGAAAATTATTTTAGTCAAAAAATATGGTTATAAGCTAGAGGATTTGCAGTTTAAAGTGTTTAATCAAAATAGTGATTTTGACAATAAACTTCTTATTGGAGACGAGGCTTTGAACTTAAATCGTGCTCAATACAAAGTCGTACTTGATCTAGGTCATGAATGGTTTGAGATGACTGGTTTGCCTATGGTCTTTGGGCTTTGGTGCTCTAGACAAGGTTTTGAGTCTTCATTTGTTAATGAAATTTTGCTTGAAGCTAAACAAAAAGGACTCAACGAAGAATTTCCTAATATTATTATTGAAGCTTATGCTAGAACGGGGCTGGATAAAGCCACTCTGTGTAAGTATTTCAATAATCTTGATTATAGTTTTGATTCAGCACATCAACAAGCTTTGGATTTGTATGAAAGCTTGTGTAGGGAGTTAAATGTCATTTGAGTTTTCTAAAAGATTCATTGTCGGTTTTGACTCGCTTCGAATTGATTCTGGTCTTAGAAAAAAACTTAGTGATTTGAATCCAGCTGGAATAATTTTTTATGATGCAAATATAGAATCTAAATCTCAGTTTATTGATTTGATCAAAGATCTTCAAGATACTCTTGGTGACAAGGTTTTATTAACAACTGATCAAGAAGGCGGCAAAGTGCAGAGGCTACGTAAAATCACTTCTGCTTTACCGAGTCTAGAGTCTTTACAGACTCTAGATGATGTGGCGCAGCATTCACATTTGCTAGCTTCAGAATTAAAAGCACTTGGAATCAATTTGGTTTTTGCACCTTGTGCGGATTTAAATTGTGAAGCCTCTAATCCTATTATTGGCTCTAGAAGTTTTGGTGCTGATCCTGAATTAGTATCCAAAAAAGTCTCTAAGATGATTCAGGTTTATCAAGAGTATAATCTACAGGCTTGTGCTAAGCATTATCCTGGTCATGGAGATGCAAGTATAGATTCGCATTTGGCATTGCCAAGAGTTTCTAGAACTACTGAAGAAATCCAAAAACATATTATGCCTTTTGAAGCAGCAATTGAAGCTGGAGTTGAAAGTATTATGATTGCTCATTTGGTGGTCAATGATTCTGTTTTACCTGCATCATTAGATGCAAATTTGATCTCAGATTTAAGAAGAAAATTCCTTGATGGATTAATTATCAGTGATGAAATTACGATGAAAGCTTTGAGTCCTTTTGGTGATTATAATCAATTGAGTCATAAACTTCTTGAAGCGGGTAATGATTTGATCATTTGGAATACTAATATTGATGATGCTTTGAAAGCCGCTCAATATTTGGATGACAAAGCATTAGATTTAAGTGAGCATCAAAAAACTTTGACTCGTATAATTGAATGCAAGAATAAAATTACTACAAAAATTGATTTAGATTTTGTAAGTCCTTATCAAGATGCGATGCTGGATATAGCTAGAAGATCTATCAAAATTAAGAATTCGAATTTTGATAAGTGGAAAAAAATCCCAGGGGATTTTCTCTTGTTGAAAACCTCTCACCCTAAATTGGAAGCTGAATACATAGAACAAGGTTTTTTTCGTCATTCTGAGACTCGCGTAGCGATGTCGAAGAATCTCTTCGATTTGAGATCCTTCGCTTCGCTCAGGATGACAGAATCACTTACGGATGCTGATTTTGTAGATTTAACTAAAATCTTGCTTTTAAGTTTTCAGGCAAAGCCTGAAGAAATATTGCTTATTCAAAAATTACGTGATATTTATCAAGAAAAACTGCTTGTTGTTTCTTGTGACATTGATGAAAAGTTTAGTGATATTCGTATTCCGGGTGCCAATTTGGTGCATTACTTATCCTTCAGCCTGGAAGCTTAAGATAGCAAAACAGTTATTCGAGTATCTAAGCTTTCTTGAACTGTTTATCGTATCTCTTAGTAGCAAAATACGTTTGCCCAACTTGAATATAACTTGAAACTAGCATATAGAGCAGTGCTCCAGCTGGCAGTGGAATCATAAACATCATCGCGGTCATCATGATAGGCATCATCGTTGCCATACTACGTTGAATTGCAACTTGTGGATCTTCTTCCTCGCCATCTTTTGGAGCAGGAGGCAAAGTAGGTGAGTTTAATTTAGTTGATAACCAAATGCTAATCCCAAATAAGCTAGCGAGTATGAAAATATCCCAATTAAATTTACCTGTATGAGCGTCAAATACACCTGTGTCTCCAAAATCTTTGATAAAGAAAAAGCAATCATCAACAAGAGTTCTTGGTAACAAAGCTTCGATTTTGTGACTAGATCCAGCTTTTAGCCCTGTGACACTCACATTGAAACCGTCTTTTACATCAAGTGCAATTTCTGCTTTGGCTTTTTCCTCATTGCCAAAGAATTTCCACTGGATATCTTCTGGTTTGATTTCTACGTCACCCATAGTGCGTGACAAAATGATGTCGTAAGTTTCACCTTCAACCATTACTATCTTTTTGTGGCTTAGTGCAAAACGTCCTTTATTACCAATAGCATCTACGAATATCTCAGGATGGTCAAAAGATTTTGCTTCTTTTTTGTTCGCTTCTGCTTTTGATACCACTTTTACGTCTACATATAAAGGTTTTTCTTTAAAGGGTGGTCCAGAGAAAGTCCAAAATAATCCTAGTAATATAGGCATTTGCAACAGTAGTGGTAGACAGCCACCTAGAGGATTAATACCATTGTCCTTATAGAATCCCATCATTTTTTGCTGAAACTCTAATCTTTCTTGATTTAATTTGCCAGGATCAGTTTTTAGTTTCTCTTCTTTTTTCTTAAAATCATCTTGCAGTTTTTTTAGTTGAGGTTGTACCAATTGCATTTTGCGAGTACTTTTAATCTGCTTGAAAGTTAGCGGAGTCAAAACCAATTTAACACCAGCCGTTAGAATAATAATCGCCCATGCAAAACTATCTAAGCCTATGCTTTTGGCAAATTCATGAATAGAATAAAGCATCGGTATAAAAACAGAATATGTAATAGCTGATAGATCCATAATCAGCTCATAGTGTAGCAGATATAAATTTATACTCTAATTTTTCATGATTATTAAGATTATTAACAAGATTTATTTCTTGTAAGCAAGTTGGTGAAGTGATGTTGATCTCTGTTAAATAATCACCAATCACATCAATTCCAGCAAAAGCAATGCCATTGTCTATCAAAAAATCTTCAAGCTTTTCGCAAATCTCAATATCTCTTTTGTTCAATATGTATTTTTCGAAATTGCCACCTGCAGCTAAATTTGCCCTATGATCGTTTCTTTGAGGCACTCTTAGAAGAGCTCCAGCGATTCTTCCATTAAATAGAATGATTCGCTTATCTCCTTGAATAATTTCAGGTATATATTTTTGAAGCATAACCGGTTTATTGATACCACGATAAATTTGCATCGCTGTTTCTAGGATACTAGAAAGGTTTTTATCATGAGCCTCAACAACAAATACACCCTCTCCGGCTTTACCGTCAAGAGGCTTGATTACGCTGGTTCCGACGTCTTTAATAAATGCTTTGGCACTTTCTATATCATTGGTTACCATGGTACTGGTGATCAAATCAGGGAACTGTAATATCGCAAGTTTTTCGTTGTAATTAATTAGTGAATTGGGATTGTTAATTACTTTGGCTTTTTTTGCCAATGCCAAAATTCTGCAATCCGTTATATATGCATCATTGACGGGAGGATCTTTGCGCATATAAATATTTTTAAAATCATCTATTTCAATTGCTTTGGCTTCTGACTCAAGTTTAGAGAGTAAAGTATTAGGAGAGTTTTTTTGAGATTCAAAATATTCTCGTTCTAGCTTTTGAGTTAAAGCAAGAGCTTGTCCAGCTTTGACACTAAGTGTTTTACTATAAAAAACCTCATTTCCTAATTCATGAGCTGCAAGCATCATTGCCCAAGTTGAGTCATGGTTTTTAATGAATTTTGAAAGTTCATCAGCGATAAATAGAAATTTTGCCATTAGCTAATCATTATATAGCCAATTGATTTGAGGGTTTTTCTTAAACCAGGTAATTTGCCTTTTGGCGTAATTTCTCGTTTTTTGCTGAATAAGATTTTTTGCTTGCTCTAAGTCAAATGCTTTATTGAGGTAGCCAATGATTTCTTTATAACCAATGGTTGATGTTAATGTTTGAGTTTCTCCATATTTATCAAGTAGATATTTGGCTTCATCAACTAGACCATTTTCAATCATGATTTCAACTCTTTTGTTTATGAGCATATAAAGCTTTTCGCGATCCTGAAAATTTAGCGCAAAATATAATGCTTGATGCCTAGGCTCAACTGTTGTTCTGCGGAGTTCACTTAAAGGTTTTTGGGAGATCAGCATCATCTCAATTGCTCTAATTAGTCTGATTTTGTTTTTTGTGTCAATTAATTCATGAGCTTGTGGATCTAACTTGTTGAGTTGGATTTGAAGTTCGACAAGATTTTTTTCGCTCAGCTCTTCACGTATCTTTGCGTCAGAATCGATTTTGCTGAGTGATAAATTACCAAGAGCTGCATCAATATATAAGCCAGTTCCCCCGGCCACTATAGCTTTATCTAATTTATTTACGATTAGGTCAAAATCTTTTTGATAATCTCCTGCGCTATAAAACTCGTTTGCTTTTTTTATATCTATCAAGTGATGAGTCGCCATTTTTAGCTCTTCGGGACTAGGTTTTGCGGTGCCAATATTCATCTCATCAAAAATCAATCTACTGTCGGCATTGATAATTGGTAAAGAAAGCTCTTGAGCAAGTTCAAGGCTTAACGCGGTTTTACCGGTACAGGTTGGTCCGGTGAGCACAAGAAAATTACTATTAGCTTGATGCCATTGTTTGAGAATGGTTTTTAAATGCTTATGCATTACAATATATTCTATATGAACAGCTATTCAGGTAAGTCCAAATTTTATAGATCTATTCTAGCTGTCTTGGTGCTTTTGATTGGTTCTAGTTTAATTACAGCACTTTTGAGTATCAGATCCTGGTACAAACCTGCTATTTATTTGCGTCAAATCAGTCCCGTTACCGTGATACTCAACAAAGATACGCTAGTTATCGATAAAGTCGGTACAGATGAAGCTAGAGAAAAAGCAAGATTGAACGCAATCAAAAACTCTGATAACAATGAAATTCTTGAAGTAGACAATCAAGCCAAAGCTAAAGATCTTGAGAAACTAAAACTCGCTGTGCATATTGTCAGGCATTCTATTAGTGAAACGCCAGCGTATATCCCGCCGATAAATTCAAATATTAGTTTAGATACTCAAGATTTTTTGCTGCATCTTAATTATGACAAATTCCAACAACTTTTATTAAGTTCTGATTTCGAAAAAGAGCTTACTGAATCTGACTTTTTTGATTTTGTTCTTGATGAAGGTTTTCGCAAAGCTGTTTCCAAAGAGCTACTTAGCCTGAGTGAATTAGAAAGAAAACAATTTTTTGAATCATTGCAATCTATTAGAAAGCAACTTGATGAAGAAGAGAAAATCAAAAAAACCTTAGGTAAAAATTTTATTGCAACTATCAAAAATTCTGATTACGAGTTGATATTTAAAAAAACTTTTGTTGTCCAAAAATTATTGCTTGATCTGGGAATAGTCACTGGTTTATCAAGAGAAAAATTGCATGAAAATATACAAATATTATTCCCAAATTTATCAAGTACTGAACTCTATTTAATTCAAAAACTAATTGATGCGACAACGTCACCAAATATACAAATCAACTGGGACAAGGTTCATAAGCTTGAGCAAGATGCAATGCATTTGGTGAAACCGATTGAGGTCAAATTACGCAAAGGCTCTCTTCTTGCAGAAAAAGGCAATATTGTACCTGCTCGCAACTTTTACTACCTAGAGAATTTACACATGCTGCATGCTGATATTGACTGGAAGGAAATACGTTCGAATTATTATATTTTATGTTTTCTGGTTCTTAGTATTTTGATTTATATTTTTGTTAGTCGTTTTCGCAAATATAGTCTGAGACACTGTATTTTGTTTCTTGTCGTACCTGCAACTGTCTCTGTAATAATCGCTGCTATTGCTTTGTGGGGAGTTGATAAACTTGCGCTTGCGCCTGTTGCCATGATCTCTATTTTGCTAACGATTTTTTATTCACCGGTAATGGCAGGGGTGATAGTTACGATCATTTGTTTCTTTCTTGCAAAAACTGTTGATATGAATTTTTGGCAAGTTTTGCCTCAATTTGTTGGATCTATTGTCGCAATTTATATGGTTAGAAAAGCTCATCAAAGAGAAGATCTGACTAAAGCTGCAACTCAAATTGCAATTGTGCAAGTGATAGTGTTTTTAATCACCGTTGTTATAGCCGTTGAAAATTTCAAAGTCCCTACAGTGCTTATTGTTGCCAGTTTATATGCGATTGGAGCCATTGGTTCAGTGCTTCTCTCAATTGCAGTACTGCCATACCTGGAGTCATCACTTAAGCTAATAACACCATTTAAGCTCGCTGAGCTTTCTAATTCTAGTCAGCCATTGTTGAAACGACTTAAGGAAGAGGCTCCGGGGACATATGAACATTCGCTTCATGTTTCAAGATTCTCTGAGGAGGCTTGTTTGGCTCTTGGTATCAATTATGATTTAGCCAGAGTAGGAATTCTCTACCATGATATCGGTAAGATGCATTCACCTGAACATTTTATTGAGAACAGTATGGGCAAAGCCAATCCTCACGTGGAATTGAACGATCCACTTAAGTCAGCGGC
>JAJTHA010000106.1 GCA_021299565.1 Candidatus Caenarcanales bacterium | reverse complement strand
GCCAACAGCTGGACAAAGTTTAAATATCGCTTTAGCAACAAATGGTGATTTTGCAGTTAACACCAATCAATTGTATGTCGATACTTCTGCTACAAATGTCGGGATTGGCACAACAGCTCCAAGCCAAAAACTTGATGTCAACGGAAGTGTCACGATTGGAACGATTGGCGCAGGAAGAACTACTATTCAATCATGGTCTGGTGGTACTTGGATGGAAATACCGACAACTGGGTCGAGTGGAATAGGTACTGGGGGACCTGGAGTTCATGCTTGGTTAGCTTACAGTAACATTCCGGCAACTTGGTTTAGTTCAGCCAAAGCTGGCGATATAAATTACAGAAATACAACTGGTAATATGAATTTTGGTAACTCTTCAGTGAAACCTGCAATGATAATTAATGGAAACGATGTTGGTGTAGATATCAATATCACTCCAGAAAAACTTACTCTAAATGGTAACTTTGCTATCAAAGAAGGTACTGCTCCAACAGCAACTGCCAACTTCGGAAAAGTTTTTGTAAATTCGACAAACTCTAGATTATATTTCCAAGATGATGCTGGAGTAAATTACAACCTGACCAATGGTGCAACAGCAGTGACTCCTGGTGGTTCAAACACTCAGTTTCAATTTAACAATAGCGGTACTTTAGGTGGCAATGGAGCTTTGACATTTGTCACAGGAACAAGAACGCTTGCTGTCGCGGCAGACGCTCCTCTTGATATCAACTCAACAACAGTATCTATTGCTGATGACAATATCGCTTTTGATTCTGGTTCTGGTGTGACTTTCACACCAACTGCTGGACAAAGTCTCAATGTTGATGTTTCTGGTGCTGGAGATTTTGCGGTGAATGGAGATACTCTATATGTTGATTCAAGTACAAGAAAGGTTGGACTTGGAACTCCAAGTCCAAGCCATTCGTTACAAGTTGGTACAACATTGTACGTTGATAATACTAATGGATCAATTTCAGTTGGAGCAGTGAACCCGACACCTTCGATACTTAAAACTTGGATAAGAGCAGGAACAAATATGAATTGGGGGGTTGCACAAGGGATTAATATTCCATCTGCAGTACGATTCACTGCTGGCACAGACAATGCTGGGTCAAATGTTCCTATGGAATTCAATGCAACTCAATTTGCATTTGGGGCTGTAGGAGCGGAGAGAGCAAGAATAGATACTGCAGGGAATGTCGGTATCGGCAGCACTAACCCTCACTCCCGACTCACTCTCGACGGTACAAATATTTCTTTCTCAATGAGAGAAGGCGCAGCTCCTACAGCTACCGCAAATTACGGAAAGATGTTTGTGAACACCACAAACTCTAGATTATATTTCCAAGATGATGCTGGAGTGAATTATAACCTGACCAATGGTGCTACAGCAGTAGTTCCTGGCGGGTCTAACACAAATTTCCAATACAACAATGGTGGTACTTTTGGTGGTAGCGATGCTCTTGCCTTTACAAAAGGCACAAAGACACTTGCTGTCGCAGCTGATGCTCCTCTTGATATCAATTCGACTACAGTGTCTATAGCAGACAATAATATCGCTTTTGATTCAGCTTCTGGAGTGACTTTCACGCCAACAGCAGGACAAAATCTCAATGTGGCTTTAGCTACTACTGGTGATTTCAATGTGAATTCTGGACAATTGTATGTTGATACTTCAACGACCAATGTCGGTATAAGCATAACAGCTCCTAATGCTGAGTTACATATCAATGGTACTTCAGCAGCTGCTAAAACATTAATCGTCGAAGCAGCCCCTTCACAAACTGCTAATTTACAAGATTGGCAAAATTCTAGTGCAACAATTTTGTCATTAGTTGACAATATGGGACGAATGGCGATTAACAGATCAACTCGCAGAACAGGTTCTGTGCTTGATGTTAATGGAACAATTTTCACAACTGGATTATTAGTTAACGGCACTAATCCTACTTTCTCAATTCGCGAGGGCACAGCTCCTTCCGCAACTGCCAACTTCGGCAAAGTATTTGTCAATTCTGCAAACTCTAGATTATATTTCCAAGATGATGCTGGTGTGAATTACAACCTAACCAATGGTGCTACAGCAGTGACTCCTGGTGGTTCTAATACCTGGTTCCAGTTTAATGATGGAGGCTCCTTGGGCGGTAATGGAGCATTAACATTTACCAAAGCCACTAGAACTCTAGCGGTAGCAGCAAATGCTCCACTAGACATCAATTCAACAACTGTATCAATCGCAGATACTGATATCACTTTCGATGGAGCGTCGACAACATTTACAGGCACTGGTGCTATGACTATCACTCCAGGCTCTGGCACAAACTTAAATGTGTCTCTTGCGACAACTGGAGATTTTGCTGTTAACACAAATCAATTGTATGTTGATACATCAGCGACGAATACTGGCTTTGGTATGACAGCACCAAATGAAAAAATTACTGTTGAAGGTAGAGCATCACTTAGAGAAACAACTAGACCAACTTTAACAGCGAATTATGGAAAGTTATATGTAAATGGAACAACCTCTAATTTGATGTTTTTAGATGATGCTGGTGCTCAGTTTGACTTACTTGGAGGAAGCGGTGGTGGAGGTGCTACGAAGATAGATGATTTATCAGATGCGATCTCTGACAGAAATACACAAATATATGTTGGAAATGGTGCTGGTGCGAGCGCAGGTACCGACTACAACTCAGCTTTTGGTATTAATGTACTTAATTTAGGTACCGCATCAACCTACAATACGGCAATTGGTTATCAATCTATGAGTAGTGCTACAAGTAGTGATTATAACGTTGCTGTTGGTGCTGCTACTATGCGAGGAATATTTAGTGATTTCAACGTTGCAGTTGGTTACGCAGCAATGAACGGTAACCTAAGTTCAGCTTTTCGAAATACGGCAGTTGGTTATAAAGCTGGAACCGGGATGACAC
Organism: Candidatus Caenarcanales bacterium; assembly: GCA_021299565.1. Taxonomy (GTDB): domain Bacteria; phylum Cyanobacteriota; class Vampirovibrionia; order LMEP-6097; family LMEP-6097; genus JAJTHA01. The sequence goes on along the minus strand of JAJTHA010000106.1, from coordinate 7,188 downwards.
TAGGTGATAACAATATTTTGATAGGTTATCAAGCTGGTGATTTAATAACAAGTGGTTCTAATAATATTATTATTGGCTATGATATTGATCCTCCTGCGAATACTACTTCGAACTTCATAAATATTGGCAACGCAATTTTTGGTGATAGTTCTACTACTAACGTCGGTATTGGCGTAGTTAGCCCTGTGAGTAAATTGGCTGTCAATGGAGATGTTGGCTTTAAAGAGACTACGACTCAAACAGCCTCTGCTAATTTCGGTGAAGTTTATGTCAATTCATCTGATAGTGAATTGTATTTTGATGCAGATGACCAGTCTCCAGTAAGAATCACCAACAATGGATCTTTAGCAACAAGTGGCGGCGGCACTCCAGGTGGTTCTAATACACAGTTTCAATTTAATAATTCAGGCACATTTGCTGGAAACGGTTCATTGACTTATACGACAGCAACAAGAACCATTGCAATAGCCGCAAATGCTCCTCTGGATATCAATTCAACAACGGTTTCTATCGCTGATCCAAATATAGATTTTGATTCAGCATCTGGTGTAACTTTCACACCAACTGCAGGGCAAAACTTAAATGTCGCCTTGTCGACCACTGGCGATTTTGTGGTTAATACCAACCAATTATATGTCGATACTTCAGTTGCGAACGTTGGTATAGGTGATGTGACACCAATGGCTAAACTAGATGTCAATGGTACTCTTGCTCTCAAAATGAGCACTATTACTAATATCACTGCAGGAGGTGGAATCACTGTAACAAGAACAATAATGAAAGTTCAAGGTAGTGGTGGTGCTGTTGATATCACTGCTAATCCACAGATTGCAGACGCTGCTGCTGATGGAACTATGTTAATTCTGAAAGGTGCTAGTGATACCAATACTCTCAAACTAGATGATGGAACAGGTTTGGATCTCACTGATGGTATAAGTTTTACCTTGGGGCTTGGTGATACTATTACTTTGGTTTATGATATTGTCGATGATGTTTGGGTTGAAATCAGTAGGTCAAACAAATAATTTATGAGAAAATTGCTTGTCAAACTTTTCATAGTAATAGTTTTGTGTTTAGAGTTGTTTCACGCTGATACTTTCGCGGCAGATTCAGGAGCTGGTCTAGAAGTCTTCCCAAGTTCTAGAAATGTAAGTATTGGGATTTTGACTAACAACGCAAAATTAACTCTCAATGGAGATTTTGCCTTAAGAGAAACTACAACTCAAACTGCAACAGCAAACTATGGAGAGGTTTATGTAAGTAGCTCTGATAGTGAATTGTATTTTGATGCTGATGATCAGTCTCCTGTAAAAATTACTAGTAATGGTTCTCTTGCGACTAGTGGTGGAGGCGGAGGCAGTGCTACTCCTGGTGGCAGCACTGGAGCTGTTCAGTTTAATGTTAGTAGTACCTTTACAGGTGATACGCCCAATTTCAATTGGGATGATACTAATAATAGATTAGGTCTTTTGACATCTACACCAGATGTCACGCTTCACAATAATGGTACGACTGCATTTGGTTCAGGTTATTATGAAACTAGTAATGCCAACGGCATTCCAGCCGCTGCTATTACTCGAACAGTATTGCGACTGGCTGGACCTTGTGAGGGGGTGAATGTAGACTGGACCAGAAGTCCTCAAATAGATGCTGGTACTGATGGTCAGTTATTGATTTTGGTGGGCAGTTTTGATAATTCAACAGTAAAAGTCGATCATAATGCAGGTCTTGCTTTATCTGCTAGTACTTCTTTTACCCTTGGTAGAGGAGATACTTTAGGTTTAGTTTATATGTCTGTGGCTAGCAGGTGGGTAGAAATATTTAGAGTTGATACTTCTGTGAGTCCATCACCTTCTCACGGTGTTTGTTTATAGTGGTGATTTATAAATGAGAATAAAAATCACATTAGTTCTAATAATTATTTTTACGACTCAAGTTTTTTGTCTTGTCAGAGCTGCAGACACTGGCGCTGGTTTTGAGTATTTCCCGCCAACAAGAAATATAAGCTTTGGTGTCGGTACTACTAGTTCAAGATTGACACTCAATGGTGAAATATCAATTAGAGAAGGAACTACTCAAACTGCTCCTGTTAATTACGGCAAACTTTACGTTAGCTCGACTGATAGTGAATTGTATTTTGATAGTGATGATCAGATTCCCGTGAGAATCACCAATAATGGCGCTCTTGCTACAACTGCTGGAGGAGGTGGTGGTGGCGGAGCTATTAATTTCAAATCCAGTGTTTCAAGTGGATCGGGCGTTTATGGAGTCACTGATACTATTATTATTAATCGTCCAGCTGTTGTGGCAAATGATCTTATGATTATCAAACTTGCCTATCCATATGATGATGGTCCTTATTATCCTTCAGGTTGGACTCAGTTACTGGATACGGCTGGGCCTGGTAGTTATTTAAGAACAACAATATTGTATAAAATCGCTACTGGATCAGAGCCTGCCTCGTATACAGTGACTTTATTGTCACCAAGTAATTCTGCATTCACTTTTCTTGTATACAACGGAGTTTCTACTAGTGCACCAATAGCTGCTTCTGCTTCAAGTCAAGGTACTTATGGTTTTCCTCCTTTTGGTCAGTATGATATTACTAGCCCTCAGTTAACCTCATTTACCGCAACTGGTGAAACAATTGTGAGACTAGGGATGATTATAAGTGAAGGTACTAACGCACCAACGGTTAATTCTGTTACTAATGGTTATACAACTAGAGTTGATGTAACTAACAACTATGCGATGGACAATATGTACATGTTTGACAAGGCTAGTATAAGCGGCGCAGTTACAACAGAAAAAATGACTTTTAATAATTTTGATTTTGATCCTCAACACTATACTGCATTCACTTTAGCTTTAACACCTAGTGGCGGCGGAGGAGGCGGAAGCCCAATAGCAGGTAGCACAGGATCAGTCCAGTTCAATACCGCAGGTTCTTTTGCGGCAGATTCAAGTAACTTAGTCTGGGATGATACTAATAATTGGTTTGGTCTTTTGACATCCACACCTGATGCAGCTTTGCACAATAATGGAACAACAGCTTTTCCATCAATTTATTATATAGCTAGCAATGCTAATGGTATTCCAGCAAGCGTCCTGACAAATACAATTATGGTGGTTTCTGGTCTATGCAGTGGAGATTATGTAGACTTTACGCGCAATCCTCAAATAGATGATGGTACTGATGGACAAGTCTTGATTCTATTCGGCAAGTATGACGATGCTACCGTTACGCTTGATCATGGTGATGGATTAGTGCTCTCTGCATCGACTTCATTTTCCATAGGGCAAGCAGACTCCATCATGTTGATTTATATAGCAGCAATAGATAAATGGGTAGAACTGAACCGAACAACTTCCTCTTACGGTCCTGTAGAGAGCCTTGCTTGCGGTGGTGGTGATCCTATTGATTAAATATTTTTAAATCGTAAAAACTAATCTCTTCTATTACCAAGAATTCTAAGTAGATAAATAAACAAATTTACAAAATCCAAATAGAGAGCAAGCGCTCCAGAAATTGCAAGATTGGCATGGTAATTTGATTGCTCACCCATGTTTTTGATTTTTTGTACATCATAAGCGGTGAGAGCTACAAAAACCAAAACTCCAACATAACTTATAATTGCGCTTAATCCAGAGTTGTGCAAGAACATGTTCACGATTTGAGCAATGATTATGCCGATTAGTGCCATGATTGCCATTGAGCCAACTCCACTTAAATCTTTTTTGGTCACGAAACCATAAATTGCCATCGCCGCAAAGGTCCCTGATGTAACCATAAAAGTAGAGGCGATTGATGCAGTAGTGTATACCAAAAATACTGATGACAAAACTAAACCATTAAGTGCTGCATAAATTGCAAAGTTTGCCAAAGCTGCAGTGTAAGACATTTTCAAAATATTTGCAGAAATATTCCATACCAAAGCAAATAAACCTATCACAAGAACTATTAAAAGAAACATATTTGAATATAGGGTTTGAATAATCACCGGGCTACTCGCTGACAAATAAGCCGTTGTTCCAGATATAGCCAAACCTGCCGCCATCCAACCGAATACCTTGGTCATGAATTGTTGTTTTGCTGAAACGGCACCTATTATAGGGTTATTGCCACTTGCATTTGGCGGATCGTAGTTGTTCATAATCTTTAATTATAGCATGTGCTTGCAATTATTTATATAATGCCAAATCTGTAATTATAAGGTCATCGCGAGATTTGCGAAGCAAATCGTGGCGATCCAGAGCTTAAGGTAAACTGGACTGCCGCGCCGCTTCGCGGCTCGCAGTGACATTAAATTATACTTTCATGAATTAGTGCGAAGTAGTCACCATGCGCTACAATACAAGTTCTTGCAGATAGAAACCACTAACTACGACAAAGGTTTAGAGCTAATCGAAAAGCTCAAGCTTGCTATTGATTTTGAAATCGAACATCAATACATTAACGCTATCGGCAAAACCGGTGATTTCACAAGTTTTGTTAGAAAACAATCTCAAGAAGCATTGAGGCTTTTTCCAAAAAGTACTCAGTGGTACAGCGCACTTGCTTTAATGGAAAGATATCCGCTTCTAGATTTGACTAGCCGTATGCATGCTTGTAGAAAGCTTTTTGAGATATTAAGTGACCTCAAAGAATTATATAGTTCACAAGAAGAAGTAGTAAAAGCTCCTACAGTAGTAGATGCAGCTAATCCAAACATAGATATCACTTCAAGTCATATTCAGTACCTCAAAGGCGTTGGTCCCAAACTTGCTGAAAGACTTGCTGAGCTTAATATTCACACAGTTGAAAATTTATTGCATTATTTGCCGCGCAAACACGTTAGTTATGATGACGCAACTCCAATCCGCAACCTTGTTCCAGATACTGACGCCACGATAATTGGATTTATTAGTAGAGTTACGGCTTTTGAGAGTCCAAAAAAAAGAATTATCGTTATAAGTATTTTTGTTCAAGACAACAGTGGCGTAATAAAAATCAATAAATTTTTTCAAGGTAATTCTACTCATTTCTATCTCAAACAATACAAAGGTCAATTCCCTGAAGGTTCTCAAGTACTTTGTGTAGGTAGAGTCAAATTGGATAAAGCTGGTAGGAATATGATTTTCCAAGAAACTGCAATGGAGATCATTTCAGAAGATTTCAATGAAGAAGATAGATCGTCTAAGATAAATATCGCCAAAATAGTCCCCATCTACCCACTTACACAAGGCTTATCACTAAAGCATTTGAGAAGATTGATTTTTTCCTCTTTGCAAAATTATTCTGATCAATTGATAGAGTTTATTCCTGAAGAATTTATCGAAAGTAATCAGCTGATGCACTACAAAGAAGCAATTCATGAGATTCATTTTCCGGAAACTATTGAATCCAAAAATAATGCAGTAACTAGGCTTTTGTATGAAGAGTTTTTCTTGATGCAGGTGAAGTTTTCTCAATTGAGATACCAACACAAGAAAAAAAATCAAGGTATTAAATTCAATTGTTTTGATAATGGTTTGGTGGACAAATTTATTTCTTGTTTACCTTTTGAATTGACTAGTGCGCAGCAAAGAGTGTTTTTCAATGAAATACTACCTGATATGGTTTCTAAAGAACCTATGCACAGACTGGTTCAGGGCGATGTTGGTTCTGGTAAAACTGTGGTTGCTTTTTTGAGTTTGTTGGTGGCTATTTCTGATGGTTATCAGGGCGCGGTTATGGTGCCAACTGAGATTTTGGCTGAGCAGCATTACAAGAAATTTCAAGAATGGGTCAATATGATGCAAGCTGATTTGCAGATCAAAGTCGGTATTCTTATTGGTAAGCAAAGAACTAGAGATCGTAAATTGGTTTTGGATGGTCTTAGAAATGGAACTATCAATATAGTTGTTGGTACTCATGCCTTGATACAGGATAGTGTTGAATTTGCCAACCTTGGTCTAATTGTAATTGATGAACAACATAGATTTGGTGTTAAACAGCGTGAAAAGCTTAGTCTCAAAAATAATTTCAAAAACAAAGACACTCAAATTTCTTTGGGGCAGGATGCTGTCGCTCACTCAATTTCAAGCCCTAGTGTTGAAAAATTATTTATGACTGCAACTCCTATCCCAAGAACACTTGCTCTTGCTATGCATGGTGATCTTGATATGTCTGAGATAGACGAAATGCCTGTTGGTAGACTCCCGATCATTACTTCTGTTGTTAAATACAAAAATGATGCTCATGAATTGATTAAAGAGGAGCTTGATAAAGGTAACCAGGCTTATATAGTTTTTCCTCTTATTGAAGAGTCTGAAACACTAGCTGCAAAAGCTGCAACAGTTGAATACGAAAAGCTTTCAAAGGGATATTTTGAAGAATATAGTATCGGTCTAATTCACGGCAAATTGAAAGACGATATTAAAGAATCTATTATGCAGGATTTCAGAGATGGCAAAATCCAAATACTTGTTTCAACTACAGTTATTGAAGTTGGAGTTGATGTGCCTAATGCAACAGTAATTTTAATTGAATCCTCTGAGCGTTTTGGTTTGGCTCAATTGCATCAATTGAGAGGAAGAGTAGGAAGAAGCGACAAGCAGTCTTATTGTTTGCTTTCTAGTGGATCTCGCGGAGAGAATAATTTGACTCGTTTAAATATTTTATGTAAAAGTAATAATGGATTTGTGGTTGCTCAAGAAGATCTTAAATTGCGTGGAGCGGGAGAAATCACAGGACTTAGACAATCTGGTCTACCAGATTCTGTTTTAGAAGGGCTTGTTGATCAGGAAGAGCTACTTAAACTTGCTAGAGAAGATGCGCGTAAGCTTATTATTCAGGATCCAGAAATCGCTCAGCAGCCTGCTTTAAAAGCCAGACTTGCGAGGTCTTACAGAACTTTGAATCTAAACGCTGGGTGATTGATATCGTCATCCTGAACGAAGTGAAGGATCTTGTTATGAGGATTACTGTTAATGAGATTCTTCGCCTTTGGCTCAGAATGACAAGCGTTAGTTACTTCCTCGACATCGCGATGCTTCCGGTACGAGCGACTTCTTTGATTCCGTATGGTTTTAAAATTTGAATAATGGCGTTGATCTTTTCATTGTCACCAATAGCTTCTATAATCAGAGTGTCATCAGCGACATCTATAATTCTGCATCTAAACAAATTAGCTATTTCTATTACTTCCGGTCTATGAGCTTTGCTTG
>JAJTHA010000147.1 GCA_021299565.1 Candidatus Caenarcanales bacterium | reverse complement strand
AATCAAGGCTCAAATCTTGATCTAAATCATATTTATCAAAAAATTTTCCTAGGATTTGAATTTCCTGACTGCTCTCTATGGAGCTAGCGCCAGGTCTAGTCGAAACAGCACCAATATCAAGAACATCACAAGGAAAGGCTCTAGCCGCAGCCAGAGCCTTGTCTACATCAGCAAAAGCATCACCTGAAAATGAATCTGCAGATAAATTTATTATTCTAAAAAACTGTTTGTTTGGTTTAGAAAACACCAAGGACAATAATAGCAATTATCCCAAATGACATAAAATCAAAAAATACTCTTATATGCTTAGCCACGTTTAATCCCCCCGAATTAAAATTACCTATTTAAATTTTTGTATGTTTACTATCTAGTACGACTTCTGCCGCTACCTAATGCAAACGCACTTAACGCAAGAGCAGTAAAAACTGGATGTTTAATCACAAAGCTAGAAAATTTAGTCGATAGATCCTTAACTTGATCTTTACCTGCTCGCAGCTTGATAGCCTTGCGCAGCTCAATTAATTCTTTATCGCGTTCGATTTCTTCTTCAAAAATCGGATTATATACCATTTACGTCCTACCCTCTTATGTTCTGATATTATACCCAAATTTGAGGTGTTTTTAACGCTAAATTGCCATAGTACTTTGCGCATGATGAAAATATGATCTTGGAAACGGGCTTGAGCCAAGCTTAACTTTGGCCATTTTCGAATTTCTTGTATAGCTAAAGTCTTCTTGGATTATACCAATTTCTTCAGCTAATTTCTTGAGTTGTTTTTGAATCCCCGGCATGAAATTATGAGCCGATCCATCGACTGAATCTATAAATATTTTTGCTTGATTATTTTCATCCAAAGTTAGAAAGATTCTAGCGTAACCAGTGATATTCCCTTCTGCATTTTTAACCAAAATATATTTTGTACCAGGATCTGACAATAAATACAAAATCGCTTTGGCATTACGCCCCAAGGCCGTGCAGCTATTTGCTCTATTACCAGCAAAGAGATTATGCCCTAAATCCTGAGGATCTGCTATTGAAATATACTGAGTGTTTCTTTTATCTTCTTTTTGATTTAAATAGTTTTGTAAATCAGCGATTGCTTCTGGAATATTTCCTTGTTGATAATGCGTTGAAATGACATCATCAAGTAATTGGTTGAATGCGAGTTTTTCATCTGCTGATAATTGATCTTTGTTGAAAACTTCTATTTCTAAATCAATATAATTAGAAGACTGCTGATTAGTAAATGCAATAGAGAAATTTAATGCTTCAAAAAGCTCTCTATAAGGGGCTTGTGTACTAGACGTCGAATTCCTTGAAGCTTTTAAAACTGCAATTCCTTTATGTGCATTTTGCCATTTATCAAAATCTAGTTTGTGCTCTAGCATGGCTGATTTCAATTGGCCAAAAGCCTTTTGAATTATTTGAGTATTTAGATCTGCAGATTGATCCACTTGATCTGAAAATAATTTACCTAATTTGCCATCAAATTCTGCTTGGACAAGAGTTTTGAATAATTCTTTATTTTCTGCGCTCCAAGTATCAGAAACTGAAAGCAAAGTCCCAAAATTATCAAGATCCCAGTTTTTCTCAAATTCTGCAATATCAAAATTGTCTCTATTGATTCTGATATCAAATTGCACTACTAGTAAATCTACTAATATTTGTCCAAAAAATCTAAATAAGGTATCTGGCTTAGAATCTAGTTTTTTAATCTCTTGTTCAGTTACTAACTTAGAGAATTGGAAGAAACAATTTAGATATCTAGCTGCTTTAATAAAATTACGTTGATCATTAGCGTAAAAAGCTTTTTTATGCTTGTAAATGTAATCAAGAATTTTTAATGCATTATCATCAAGTTGATTAAACACCGCTATTTCTTCAGTGTATAAAGCTGGGTTCTTTCTATCTCTTAATTGAGCTAATAAAAACTTCTGAATCGCTGGGTATCTATCTTCCAAATGCAATAATGCCTTTAAATTTGAATGAAGCCAATAATAAGCGTCTCGAAATTGTGCTTCTGCATTTTGATGATTATCACTCAAGTTTTTTACTTCACTATATACGTCTATTAATTTAGGTAAAAAATCGGTTTTCTCAATTTTTACTAATTCATAAAAACTATCTATTAAATATGATGGCGACCAACCTTTCGATATGGAGCAATCAAATTGCTTATTGTATATTTCCAGCTCAACTTTACTTGGCTTCATTCTCACTAATTCACAAAATTTATCCGTGAAATATGATGACCAAGAACCTTTCGATATATAGAAATTTATTTGTTTATCATATATTTGCTGAATTGATAAAATATCATCGATATTTTCTATATGTGCAACAGATTCTGCAAAAACTCTTTTTCTATCATTCATACGCGATAGATTTGGTGGATTTAAATATTCATAGGCACCAGAGATAATTCGTGAAACGAATGACTTCTTGCCACTCGCTGGCTTCTTGCCCAAATTAAAATAGGCTTTGGCAATATTAGCTACACTTTGATCTTCTACTAGTCTAGCGTTCGGGTCTTTAGTTGCTGTTACTGGCTGTTTCTTTATAATAAACTTGAATATTTCATCTAGAGTAACAAAAAAATTTGGACCAATAGGCAAAGCAGAATCATTTGCCTCAATCTGTTTTCGTATTAAATTTCGGAGCTGCAATAATTGCATCGTATATACAAAGTCCTTGTGGACATTATTTTATGGGGGTTTTTACTTATTTGTTAAAACCAGACCTACTAATTTCCCCTTAAGTTTTTTACAATGATTAGTATCAAATTAAATCACCATATTCCTTGACGCGTGATGAAAATATGATTTTGGAAAAGGACTTGAACCAAGTTTAACTTTTGCAATTTTCGAGTTTCTTGTATAGCTAAAGTCTTCTTGGGTTATGCCAATTTCTTTAGCTAATTTTTCGAGTTGTTGTTTAATCCCAGGCATGAAATTATGAGCCGATCCATCGACTGAATCTATAAATATTTTTGCTTGATTATTTTTATCCAAAGTTAGAAAGATTCTAGCGTAACCAGTGATATTCCCTTCTGCATTTTTAACCAAAATATATTTTGTACCTGGATCGGAAAGAAGATACAAAATAGCTTTAGCATTACTGCCAAAAGCAGTACAGCTATTTGCTCTATTACCAGCAAAGAGATTATGCCCTAAATCGCTAGGATCAGCTATTGAAATATATTGAGTGTTTCTTTTATCTTCTTTTTGATTTAAATAGTTTTGTAAATCAGCGATTGCTTCTGGGATATTCCCCGCATAATTTTGCTTTTCTATGATTTTTTTAATCAAATTGCTTAGAGACTTTTTGCCTGATATGGATAAATTGTCCTGCTTGAAGCTATCAAGATTTTCACGAATTTTTTGTTTCGTAATGAATGCCTGAAAAGCAGTAAAAAGCTGTCTATAACTTGCTTGCGTACCAGAACTTAAATCTCTTGATGCCTCTATTTTGTCGACTACTTTATATGCATTTTGCCATTTAGCAAAATTAAGTTCATACTCTTTCATGACTTTTTTGAATTCCTTAAAAGCCTTTTGAACAGTTTTAGTTATCTCATCTGCAGATTTATCAACTTGATCTGAAAATAATTGATTTAATTTACCATCAATTGCTGCCTGAATAAGGATTTGGAATAATTTTGCATCCTGCTCTTCCCAAGTATTTGAAGCCACAAGCAGAGTCCCGAGATTTGCTATATCCCAGTTTTTTTCAAAATTCTCAATATTAAAATTGACTTTATCAATCTTAATGCCAAACTGTGTCTGCAATAGTCCAAGTAATTTTTCTCCAAAAAACCTAAATACAGCTTGAGGATTAGCTTTCAATGCCTTAATTTCATCTATTTTAATTGGGGAGTCGCTAAAGCACTTGATTAGCCTTGCCAATTTTAAAAAATTACGCTGATCATTATTGAAAAAATCTTGTTTATTTTGATAAATATGATCGAGTATTTCCAATTGTTGCTCATTGAGTTCATTGAAAATAGCAATTTCTTCCGCATACAACGCCGTATTCTTTCTGTCTTCTAATTGCCCCAATAAAAATTTATGAATTTTTGGGTATCTATCCTCTAAATGCAACAATGCTATTACATTATCTCCAAGCCAATTATTGATCTCAATTTTTGCCTCAGGATTTGTTTGCTTATCATTGATCTGCTTGACTTTAACAAATATGGCTAATGGTTTTCCTAAAGAATCAACTTTATTACTTTCAATTAAATTACAAGCTGCTATGCTTAAGCCGCATGTATCCTGATATTGGTCTATGTATGAGGCAACTTGCTGAGCATAAATTTGCCATTGTTCGAAACTAGGTTTGATTTGAACTAATTTACAAAAAGCTCTTGTTAATTCTTCTGTAGGGCACTCTTCATCTAAATACAAAGCTACTTGCTTTGAATAAGTTCGCCATTGCTCAGGACTTGGCTTCGCTTGGACTAATTCATTAAATGCATCTTCAAAATCTTTTGAGCTATCGCCGACGTCCCTATATGTTTTACATTGCCTATAGAAATCTTCTATTCTTGCTTTAAGCTCTTCATAACTTGGTTTGGCGTCTAAAATTTGACAAAATTCTAATGTTGGATCGGTTGAATCATCTAAAGCGGTGTCATCTACTTGAAGTTCAATTAGCCCCTGGTGAAGCCCCTGGAATAATTGAATTTGAAAAAGATCACCTATATATGTGGCTAATTTAGCAAAAATTATTTTGTCATCATTGTTCTCTAATTCAATATATGCTCTTGCAATATTTCTAGCATAGTTATTATCTGAGTCTGAATCAGTGGGAGCTATTTTTTTGCGATCTGGCTTTAGGGCTTTCTGGAACACTTTATCAAGGCCGATAAAAAACTCTTCTGGATCAAACGAATAGTCTGTATTATTCAAATATTTTTGTATTGAATTTTGAAATGTTTGTAGCTTCACACTAAGTATTATGACAGATTGGTCGGGATTATGTTGAGTCTAAGGCTGTGGTTTTCTAATGTTTTGCATAAATTAAACTAAAGTACTAATCTATACATCCATTGCCAAAAGTTGAAGCACCAGCGGCAAAAGCTTTTCTTATTAAATCAAGTAGATTTTCAGGAATATTCTCTCTGGCTAAAGGATTAACAGAATGTTTTTTGCAATGCTCAAAAATCTGAGCGATACTAACCGCGATTCCCATTCTCGGAACAGCAGCATCGTTTCTTCTTGCCAGCATCAAATCTTTTTCTGCTAAATTGGATTGCAACAATTCTGTAATCAAGACTTTTTGAGGATTATTGACTTTGTATTTTTTAACGAGAGCAACAAAATTCATAGTTGATTGTTGAGCTGCCAGTAATTTAAATATCAATAAATCATTTGCTGAATTGTAACTTGGATCAATAGTTTTCTCAATGATTTCATGCGCCCTACGATAGCAATCCTGATCAGCTGTCATGATGCCTTTTTCAAGTGAGTCAATAATATGCTTCATCAACCTGTGCTCCTGACTATCATTCTCATCTTGATAAAAATAGCTTATCCACTCGAGCAAGGTTTTTTTGGTCTTTCCTTTTCCAATACAGAATTTTTCAGAATCAGAAATAATTTTGTCAAAGCCATAAAAAGATACATGATTGCCGCCAACCAAAGTAAACATCGCAGCATAAGGAATAGCTCTAATATCCGCAAGAATTTGAAGAATATTTTCTATTTGCAAATTATTTGCCAACTCCAATAAATTATTACTGTATTGAGTTTGATCTAAAAATTCTTTAATTTGAGTGCCTGAGCGTGACGTAGGTCTACTCGCTATATTGAACAAATCTAAAAATACTAAAGGAGAGGTGACCACATGCCTGAAATAAAGCCTCAAATTATTTTCATCAAAGACTTTATTATCATCCTCAAGATCAATACCTATAACTTCATTTCTGAGTGATTGCCTGAGGAGCAACGTCATTCTGTTCATGGTTTCAACAAAATTTGGATCTAAAATTAATGACTCAACAGCATAATACCTATCCAAAGCAAATCTTCTAACAGCAATTTCAGAAACGCCGTTAATGAAATCCTGTACCGCTTGCTTTGTCCTCAAGCTAGAAGTTAACTGCTGAGCACCACCACCTTGTAGCGTTCTCTCATAATACGGCAGCGAACCTATAGGCTGAGTATATTTGACAGTATATTCAAACTCTAAGCCTCCACCTCTTTCGATCGGCTCACCCCAACCATCAAAATTAATCAATCTCACCCTAGATAAATCTTCTTGCACGAAAGCTTTTTGCCAAAGTGCTTTAGGGAATTGTTCACCAGCGAAAAACTTTTCAAAAAGAACGATAGATTCATTGATAATTTTATCCTCACTAGAATCATGACTAGATGATTGATAATTTAACCATAATTTTTTCAAGGAATCATCACCTGAAATTTCGGCTCTTAGAAATGCATTAAAGATTTCAACGACTATAGTATCAAACTGCTTAGATCTAAACATTTGCCATTGAGAAGCAGCAAAACCATTTTGTTTCCCGCTATCAGATGGTCCACGCATTTTATAGAATCTTCCTTTATTGGCTATCAAATATTGATGCCAAGCTGGATTCAGCAAAGCATCCAAAGTTACTTTATAGGAATCTATCAGATCTACAATTTGCTCAGTCAAAGGAACTATCTCTAAACGTGACCAAGGCAACAAATCACCTTGAGCCGGACGAAATGCATCTATAGTTTTTGCTATGACCAAAGCATTTAGCATATCCTCAAAGCAACTATTCATACTAATAATTAATCGTTTTATACCACCAAGTTCACTCAACTCCAACAAATCAAAGGTCTGTAAGATTTTTTCTTGAGTTTTTTTAGATTCAGAAATAAATTGAATCGTAATTTTGGATCTCAAAAGATTATAATCAATGGATTTTGATTTAATTAAATCCGCTTTGATTATGAAGTTTGTCTTCAGTTCAATCTGATTATCCCAAAAAGCAGTCAAATATTTGCTTAATTTTGCAAGCGCATCAGCTCCCTGCCTAGTATGTCCGTGAGAGCCAAACTCACCGAAAACACCAGTTTTACGAATCAATAAATCAATTTCTTGGGTATTAACTCCAACTTTATTGGATCTAATTAATTCAAGTGGGCGAATAATGTCTCTTTCAAAATTAAACACTTTGGTGATATTAAAATCTTTGATATCAGCAATATTCATCAAGTGATCAATCACAGCATTTAATTTACTGATTAAAGCGAGTAGAACTACTCTATATGCTTGATAAGGCTTAGCTTGATCTGTATTTTGCTCCAGCAAAGACTCATATAATTTTTTGAATTGTTCATCTACGAAATAAGTTTTACTTGGATAATTTGGATCACTAGTAAAATCATCACTTAAACTTAAAAATAATTTTTCAAGATCTCTTCTATATCTTGTCAAAAAATTGACTCTTTCTTGCAAGATAGCATGCATATGCTCCATAGAAGTCACTGTAGGATTACCATCTATGTCTCTAGCCACCCAGCTGTGTATTCTAAAAAATCTCTGGTGTATCCGAAATTCTTGTCCTAAATATTTTTTCAATTCATATTCAAGTGCCTGAATTTTAGAGGGGATGATTTCCCAAGCCTCATGAATATTGTCAATGAAGTTTTTTGACTCGTCGCTTGGTTTTAGTCTATCCAAGTTATAAGGCTTTGCTCGAACCATGTGACTGACGGATAAAATTATGTCATCAATAATATCTGAAACCATCGATTCTAATTGAGTTACATTAAGGTCATTATTGCTGTTAGAAGCCGCTAGCCTAAAAGCAATTTTTTGAACTGCGTTTACCATGTTTTTGATATGAAAAATATAATCTGGTTGTATACCAGCTGTTGGATGCGCAGTCAGTACAAGGTTCATTGAAAAATCTTTTGTGAAAATTTTTGCAAGATCCTTTTCTTGCAGGACCTTAGTACGAATCTCATCAATGAGATTTGCCATAAAAGCTCTATCAGACAAAGTTGCATTAGGCTTAGTGACCTCAGCGCTAGCAGTGCTTGATTGATTTAATAAAAGATAGGCTTCAAGTATCCAAGCTAATTGCTTTATTACGATACTTAATTCTTTGTCAAAAAGCTTTTCAATAATTTTTTGTATATTTTTAAAATCTCTAGTGTTGATGAGTTCATTTCTGAATTGAGTGATTGCATTTATTACTTCATCTGCATAGGACTTTCTTGCATCTGGATCATTATCCAAAAACTGATCACTAGCCACCCTATCATAGATTTGCTTGCCGATAATTTTACCAATAGCACGATACAAAGCCCTTATTGAAGGACTTATTTCATCTAGCTGTGAGCTTTGTATATTTGGCACAATCTCTTCCTACAACTTCATTCTATAGTAAAACACAAAATGATGTCGCCTTCTTCGCAAAGATTTCTCCGCATTCGGGGCTGCTGCCATTGTGGGTTTCTTGTTTTTTATAGGCAACACAAATCCGACATGCTACGAAACTTTGCTCATCGACAACATTAATTTCGAGGCATATTCCAACAGCATATTTGTGGTTAACCACCAGGCAAAACTTGTTATCATCAATGCCATGACGGACGATAAAACGATTTGGGTTTACGCTATCAAAACTCACTGTGTGAAAATTGGCGACAACCAAATCATCAAAAACCTCGATGAAATAGAAAAATTAGCCGGCGAACTGAAACTCGAAACAAAGCATCATGAATCAAGCTCAAGAGAACTAAGTCTCTACGAGCAAGAAGGAATTAATTATTGTATTTATGGTTCAAGCAATTATCCAAAAGCTTTTTATGAACTTAGCAGCCCGCCAAGTATTATTTACTACTTTGGTGATTTAAGTAAAATCTCTTATAAAGAATCTATCAGTATAGTTGGAACGCGCAACGCTAGTAGCTATGGGCTCCAAGTGACAGAGGCAATCATCAGCAAACTAGCACAGTATCACGTCAACATTATTAGTGGCTTAGCAAGAGGCATAGACCTTGCTGGTCATCAGGCGGCATTAGATCATAATCTAAAAACAACAGCTATTCTTGGAAGTGGTCTTAAAAGCTTCAGTTATGGAGGCAGCCAACGAGCTATGTTCAAGCAACTAAAAAGTAACCCTGAAAACCTAATAATCAGTGAGTTTGCGCCTATGCAGCCAGCAGAGAGCTGGACCTTTTCGCACCGCAATAGATTAATTGCCGCACTAAGCCCAACAACTATAGTTGTTGAAGCAAGCTTAAATAGTGGCTCATTAATTACTGCTTCTTACGCCCAAGAACTCAAAAGGCAAATACTAACTGTACCCGCAGATATATTTAAAGAAAGTTTTGCTGGTTGTCATCAACTACTAGAAAATAATTCTGCCCAGGGAATTTATAATTTGGATTCATTAGAAGAGTTTTTAAATTTAAAAACAAAAAAGAATTATCAACCTAATACAAAATTGAATTTTGAAATAGACTTAAGCTCAAAACAAAACGCAATACTTAAATGCCTTTCAAAAGAGGGCACTGGATTAGATACAATTAGTATTCAAACAGATTACCCTACTAACGAATTGCTTGCTGATTTAAGCACACTTGAGCTGTGTGGTTTAATTACAAAGCTAAAAGGTGAAAAATATATCAAAAATTAACCGAAACTTTTAGAGAAAAGATCTTTGTAGTTTCTGAGTCCCTCTGCTTCTGTTTGAACTTGACAGTTCATAGAAGCGAAGATGAATACTCCATGACCCACTCTTTCTTGAGTACCATCTAGAGCTAGGGTTGCACCACTCACAAAATCAATAACTCTTTGTGACACATCTCTATCTAAATGTTGCAAATTAACAATAATTGATTTTCTCTCTTTAAGATGATTGACAATCTCTAAACTATCTTCAAATGTTCTTGGCTCTACAACCACTATATTCACTTGAGCCGTTGGAGCTTGAACTAGTTGTAGTTGCGGAGCGCTCTTGCTCATAGCTTGAGGCATTGCCTGACTTGGCATTTGCACTTCTTTGTTTTGACTTGGGTTTTGCTTAACTCTATTAAACAAAGTACCGATATTAAAATTGAAATCTTCGTGGTTGTGGTTCATAATACTATTTTTATCCTTTACTAGTAGTTTAGTCAAGCGCTCTCTAATGCCTGGGCTCGGGGCTGGAATCTGATATTCTGGATTGACTTTAAATAAATCTTCAAATCCTTCAGCATAAACTGCTTGATCTGGTGCCATCCACATTTTCTTATTCATGTTCAATTTTGCTTCGCTCCCTTACCTTAGTTAAATAGGCTCTTTCCAATTCTTATCATCGTTGCTCCAAACTTAGCAGCGATTTGATAATCCTCGCTCATCCCCATTGATAATTCAAACTTATCATTAGCTTGCAAAGCGAGCAATACCTCTTTTAGCTGACGCATTGATAAAAATATTGTTTCTGTGGCCCGAGGGTCCCCAAATCGGCCCATAGTCATCAAGCCACAAACTTGTGTATGTTTCAAAGCCAATAAGGAAGGGTATTGTAGAAGAAGCTGATCTTGCATAAAACCATTCTTGTCTCCAGTAAAATTGACTTGTAGAAGTATTTTCTGAGTAAGATTTAATTTTTGAGCCCGTAAATTTATTTGCTCAGCAAGTTCAAATGAATGAACAGACTGAATATACTCAAAAAAACCCACTGCTTTATTTACCTTATTGCTTTGCAAAGGACCCAAAAGATGCCAACGGATTTTTTCTTTACCAATTAAAAATGGCTCTAAGCGCTGTTGTCTTTCTAGGGCTTTTTGTACATAATTTTCACCAAAATCCCTTAAACCTGCCACGTAGGCTTCCTTGACTTGATCGTCTGTTGCGTATTTACTAACTGCGATTAGTTTGATCTTGCCTGAACTAATATCGCCACTGAGGGATTGATCTAATTCTTTTAGCTTGACTTGTATAGCCATGTCTAATAATTATTTAAGCACAAGAAGTGAGAGGAAATATGCTATTTTAAATAAGTTCTTGATGGTGATTCTGCAATCAAGATCACACATGGGCTTGTGGCGTTTAGCAGACGCGCGAGACTAAGCAAAAAAGATTGATAATCTTTTTTGCGCTTTCAACGAAGACAATAGATCTTGAGTTGCTTTGTTGATTATCTGCTAAAACCAAACCAATTTTGGTATTCAAGATCATCAATGGGCTTGTGGCGGAATTGGCAGACGCGCTTGACTTAGGATCAAGTGCCCTAGCGGCATAAGAGTTCGACTCTCTTCAAGCCCACCACTTTTACTATTATTTCTTATAAAGACAAACTACTCGATCAAGCTTAAGACCTTGATCTTCTTTCAGAAACGCATGATTATAACAACGAGTGCTTGGAATATCATCATTGATAATCAACTCAACATCAAAACCACACTCTTCTGCTTCTTGAGCAATGATTTCGGCAGTGATGATTTTATAAGAAGATTTTTTTGTTTTTTTGATCACATCACCGACAACATAAAAAGCCCAGCGACCGGATTTCAGGACCTGATAAGCTTGCTCTAAATGCTCTCTCATTGCGATGCGATACTTGTCTTCTACCGCAGTATGAAGAGTTTGTTTTCTAACTTCTTTAAAATCAAAACCCAAAAACCATTCTCTAAGCCAATTGTCCCAAGCATAACTCTGAGCAGTAAAATAAGGTGGACTTGTAACAATTAAATCAACCTGATTCATTAGAGTTTTTGGTAGTTGCATTGCTGATCCCAAAAGAGCTTTACCGGGATATTCAAGATGACCATCTGATTGAAGCTTTAAAGAACGTTTAATAAGACACTGCTTGAGATCTCTCAAAGGCTTTTCCAGACCATGCTTCAAAGAATAATTAGCTACATAGTTTGGAGCCATACTATAACTATGCGAACACGAAACGCTCAAACTCAAATCAGATGAACCATGCAAAATACCTATTAAAACACCAACCCAATATTGCGCATAATGTGAATTCAATCTCTTTGATTTTGCCTCATACTCAGGCACGTCCATATAACTTAGATGCCTAAAGGAATAGTCATTTTCAATAGCCTTGCGAAAAGCCAATATCTGAGTAAGCACCTCTGGGTGATAAAAAATCTTTACTTCTTTCGGAACTTGATTCAGTTCTTTTTTGTTAATCACTGGAAGCTCCAATGCTTCCAAATACCTACAAGCATCTTCGTGCTTGATACTAATTGTCTTAGCAACGGTAAGAGCATAAGCTTCAGGGGCAACATCTAAACCAATACCCATACGCTTTGTAAGGCAAGCTTGAAGAGCTGTAGTACCCTTCCCGGAAAAAGGATCAAAAACTGTATCTCCTTCCAAAGAAAAATTTCTAATAAAATAATCAGCTAAAGAGGGTGGAAAAGAACCAGAACGAGATGCCATGCCATGCAAACTATGTCCCCAACTGCGTTTAGACTGCTTCCAAGTATCCTTCAAAAAATCACTTGAAGTATAAAATCTGTTTTTGTGATTGAAGATTTGACTTGAATCAACGATATTAAGTAATGACTTGTCTTTCTTGAGATTTTTTGTCGGCACTAACTATTAGTCGACTCTTGGGTCACTTAGTTCCTTAGATAATAAATACAAAACGATCTGGGCTCCAAATCAATACACAAAGAATAAGGTCTGAAATCTCTAGATTCCAGACTTGCATAAACACCATCAAGGTAATCACGCTTACGCTTAGTATATTTCTCGGCATTACTATCAAAAATCTGTTGATAAAAACCCGTTTCAGGAACTCCAAAACAAATAGAATTATAAGAACTTTCGGAAAGATTCATCACCATTAACGCCTGTTCACTATAATCTCTTGACCAGCGCAAATATGCATAAACACCAGGTTCTTCACCATATTTAACCCACTCCATGCAAACATCACGAAAATCACTTTGATGAAAGACTTTATGATCAAAATAAATCTTAGATAAATCTGCAAAATAATTTTGCTCAAATCTTTTTATAAAATTATCCGAAAAAAGTTTTTTGGTTGGCACCGTAAAGTAATAAGGCAAAATAAGTTTCAACAGATCCAAATCAAGATCAAGCTTATCCATATCAATAATAAAGTTTTCGGCAAAAAGATTTATTGAAGAACACACAAAATCATGAGCCTTATTCTCTGTATTTTTGAAAAACTTATTTATTTCATTTGGGAAATAAATATTACTTTTCATATTAAAACCTAAACCACCAAGAAAGCCAGGCTTAGTTAAATCAGGACAGCCACTCTCATCCTCAACAAAAGTAAAAACCCCTTTACTTCTACTATGCAGTACCTGATTGATTTGTAAAAGAAAAGATTTGACATTATAACTTGTTCGACTTAACAAAGCAGCGATTTGCCCCATATTAAATCCATCAACATGAAACTCTTCTAACCAAAATATTAAAGCAGATAGCAACGTGTTCAACTGTTCTTTTTTAGAAAAGTTAATGCCTAATATTGGTAAATTCAAAACCACTCCAATATTATTCTGATGAACAAAATCGATCAAACATTTTAAATCACAGCCTTGACCAAATCTAGCTGCAACAGCAAAATAAAAACTTTCACTGAGACTAGAACTTTTCTCAAATTCAAAAATATTTTCATATAAATTTTTAAATTCAATATGACTTGCATTAACTTCTTGGGCTCTTGCGACAAACTCTTTAGCCAATTCCTGATATGTGAGCACTTCTGCTGAATAATAATCCCTGAGATCAATTGACAAAATGCTAATTGGCTTATCCGAAAGTTCAATTGTTTCTCTATTACTTATCCAAGTATTGTCATTCCATGAATAAGCTTCAAAGCTATCATCCACAACTTTGGAAGCAACTCGCGACCCACTATCTAATAATCTAGAGAATGGATCTAAAATCAATTCGGTATGTGAATTAGATATTAGAGCGTATTGATAAAAACTTGATCTTAAATTGGATTGAATACTACATGTCCAAATCCCTGTCTCTGCTATTTGTTTCATTGGATGACTAGTTCTGGACCATTGATTAAAATCACCAATTAAAGATACCGCTTGTGCATTTGGAGCAAAACAAGTAAATTGCGTGCTCTGCTGCTTTTGAGAATTAGTCAAAATTCTTGAACCCAAAAAATGATGACTATGATAATGAACTGACTGAGTAAATGAATAGACATCATACTCAGAGATTTGATTTTTTTGATTTTGCTTATCGCTAAGTTTAAGCATCTATCATTAGTGTATTAGATCTTTCTCTTTGCTACAAGCGATAATTACTCAGCAATAAAACAAATCTATAACTATAAAGTCACTCCGAGACCTGCGTAGCAGGTCGTGGGAGTCCACGATGCACCAGTAAACTGGACTGCCGCGCCGCTCCGCGGCTCGCAGTGACTTTCAAATTTACTTTCATGCTCTAGTGACTAAGTAGTCACAATAAGCGCTCCAGATAAATATAATTTTGCCGTCTTCTCTGCTAATGATCTAATCTCAAGAATATAGTTTTGTCTTTCATCTTTGCTGATAGCAGATCTAGCATCTAATAAGTTAAAAGTATGGGAGCATTTCAAGACATAATCAAAAGCCGGAATTGCTTGCTGAGCTTCTAAGCAAGCTTGTGCTTCTTCAAAATACGTTCTATACAAAGTGAATAATCGTTGAGGATTTGAAATCTCGAAATTATATTTGCTCTGCTCAACTTCATTACGGTGATAGATATCTCTATAATAAATTTTCTGTCCAGCATGCTCATGCCAAACCAAATCAAACACCGAGTCAACACTCTGCAAATACATCGCAATTCTTTCCAAGCCATAAGTAAGCTCTACGGCAACAGGTTTGATTTCTATACCTCCTGCTTGCTGAAAATAGGTAAATTGAGTGATTTCCATGCCATTAAGCCAAACTTCCCAGCCACAGCCCCAAGCACCCAAAGTAGGACTTTCCCAATTATCCTCAACAAATCTAATATCATGCTGCAAAGGATCAACGCCAAGCGCTTTTAAGCTGTCTATGTATAAATCCTGTGAATTCAATGGGTTTGGTTGAAGGATTACTTGATACTGAAAATAATGCTGCAGACGATTTGGATTCTCCCCATAACGTCCATCAGTAGGTCTTCTACAAGGCTCTATACAAGCCATACGCCAAGGTTTATCATCAAGAACCCTTAGAAAAGTGGCTGGGTTCATGGTGCTAGCTCCTTTTTCTGTATCGTATGGCTGCATAATAATACAACCTTGATCAGACCAGAATTTATTTAGAGTGAAAATTATTTCCTGAAAACTAAGCATGATGAATATTATAAAGCTTGCATTGTCAGATATTCACGAATATTTGCGAGTTTAGTTGGTCCAATGCCTTTAACTCTCATCAAATCATCTATAGAATTAAATCGTCCATTCATTGCTCTATCATTAATAATTGCCTGAGCCAATTTTGAACTAATGCCAGGTAAATTATCAAACTCTCTTGCGTTAGCAAGATTTGGGTTGAATTGATATTTTTTTACAACAGAAGATTTCTCTTCAAAGATATAAGCCTCATACTGTCTTGCTTTGGTGAAATATATTAAAGCACTCAGAACTGCAAAAAAAACAAAAATCGCTATGGCTAATTTTTTCATGAATGAGCAGCTAATGTACTGTTAACTATCATCTTAGACTCACATTCTTCTAAGTAGCGCACGACAAAAGAACCATTGCTCCCATCACTTGTTGGAGTGGTCTTGTGCAAAATACAATCTAAAAAATGTTTGCACTCTAATCTAAGTGGCTCATCATTAGAATAAACCGGCTTCTCTACGGTGATAGAGCCGTCATCGTTGCGAGAATAGATTTCTAATTTGTTTTCTTTAAATGTATCATTCAAAACTGCAGTTTTTTTACTACCATTAACTGTAAGTAAAGCTTGTTTTTGAGGATCCAACCAACTGTTGTGAATATGAGCTCCGATGTTGTTTGGGAAAGTAAAATCCAAATGCACTACCTCTACAATCTCATTATTATTAGACCATCCACGAGCACTAGTAATAATTTCTGGCTCTGTATTGAGAATATACGACATCATAGAAATATCATGCGGCGCTAGATCCCACATGACATTTGTATCTCGCTGCTGACTTCTATTAAAATTGCGCCTATCAGAATTGATGTATTGAATCGTACCAAGCTCACCAGAAGCAATTAAATTTTTAAGTTTATTTACTGCAGGATGATACAAAAGCAAATGCCCCACCATTAAAATCAAAGATTTTTGCTCGGCTAATTTATGCAAATCAACTGCCTCGTTAAAAGTTTTGGCTAATGGCTTTTCTACATAAACGTGCTTATTAGCTTCAAGAGCCTTATAGGCTAACTCATAGTGAGTGTTAGCAGGAGTTGCAATCACAACTGCGGTAATTGGCTTATCCTCCAAGATATCTTGATAATTGAAAGTAAAATTTACAGAAGGATGATTTGCGATGACATGATCAGCACTAGCTTTGCTATGGTCACAAACTGCTGCTAGCACACCAAGCTCATAAAAATTTCTAACTAAATTTTTGCCCCAATGGCCGCAGCCGACAACTGCAATCTTCATATTATTTATTGTATCTTAAAGGCTAGTAAATTACTCTTAAATCTTTTAGATCTCACTAAAAACAAGTTATAGTCGCCTTTTGTAAGCTCTTTTGCTGTTGCTATAAAGATCTTAAACTTAGCATCCTTGTCTTTTTCTATACGTTGGATCTCGAGCTCCATCAATTCTTTTTTCTCACCGCCTATGGCATAAGCTTTGATAATACTAGAGTCATCTCCTGTTTTTTGAACCTCTAGTTCAAGTGGATCACCGGCTTTGATAGCGGGAGCTTCTTTAGGCATTACCAAAATCGGATTGAAATGCTGATAGGCTTTGATAAAATATTCGGTTACTTTTGTATCTTTATCTACATAAAGCCTGCCCTCAACTTTGTTTTCAAACTCACCGGCGTTGACAACTCCAACAAATCTAAACGTCGAGTGAATAGCAGAGTATACATTGTTGTCTTTGACGAGTTGAATATTCCAAGTATCTTTGTTGTTACCTTCGGATCTCCAATAAAATCTTTGACTATCATTATCAAGAGTCAAAACACCAATTGCATCGGTAAGCCCCTCTTCACGAGGCAAGAAAGTAAGTTTGACTTCCTTCGAATTTCGATCTGTAATTTTATAAACTTCCAAAATATCAGCCATGCTAATTGCTGGCTTAGCTTCTTCAGCTGGTGCCTCTGCAAGGCTCTCTTCTCCTGGCTTTGCGCCTTCTGCTGGTTTTGCTTCAGCTGGCTTTTTCTCCTCTGGTTTCTTTTCTTCTACTTTTTTTTCTTCTGGCTTTTTCTCTTCTGCTTTTGCTTGATCGGCGCCAGCTTCAGGCTTGGCATCAGGAGAATCAGTGATTCCTATAAGCCTAGCTTCGCCAATATATTCTCCAGGGGGGAAATCAAGTGAGGTCTCTTTGAGACCAAGCATTTTTTTAAATGGTGCACAAGCACTTAGAGAAAAAACTATCAGGAAAAATAAGATTAAAGCACGAAAATCTTTCATCAACTAAATTATATACTAGTAAATGAACTTGACTTCAAAAAGCAAAAACATCATATTGTCCTTAATTGCTCTAAGTATTTGCGGGCTTTTAATTGCATGTTTTTTATTGCCAAAAAAGAAAATTCAAGTCCAAAAAA
The DNA here is from genome assembly GCA_021299565.1 of Candidatus Caenarcanales bacterium. GTDB lineage: Bacteria > Cyanobacteriota > Vampirovibrionia > LMEP-6097 > LMEP-6097 > JAJTHA01. The sequence goes on along the minus strand of JAJTHA010000147.1, from coordinate 6,272 downwards.
CTCCAAAAAAAATTACCGACATCAAACTAGATAAAGCAATGAGCATATTGGTTCTAGGTGCTGATAGTTTGATTCCTGGTGAACTTAATGGCTGGCATGGTAGATCAGATTTTATTGCAGTGATTTATATTAACCCTCACACAGATAAAGTGCATGTTTTGAGCATTCCACGCGACACCAAAATCAGTCTAAAAAAAGGCAAAATCAATAGAATCAATGCCGCTAATGAACTTGGAGGCTACAAGCTCGCTCGCAAAGCAGTTGAAAAACTTACTGCCATCAAAATTGATTATGTGCTTGTGTTTAGCATACAGTCTGTGATTGATCTCTTGAATGAATTTGGTGAATTTAAAATTTATGTGCCCAAAAATCTTTCTTATCATGACAATAAAGCTCATCTTGATATCGAAATCAATGCAGGTTTGCGGTCTATGAACGGCTCTGAATTGATTAAATTTTTACGTTTTCGCAATAAAGATCTTGGAGATATTGGACGCATCAAAAGACAACAAGTATTTTTTAGAGCTGCTTTGAAAAAATTAAAAGAAAAAGATAGCCTAATTAAGCTACCAAAATCGATTTTAAACAGCAAAAACAGCTTTATTAGCGACATGAATTCAACAACTATGTTTAGACTCGGAATTTTGCTAAGATCATTAAATGCCAAAAATTTTGAAAGCAATCTAGTTCCAGGAGATTTTGGCAAAGACGGATCGTGGATAGCCAACGAAAAGCAATTAAAAAAATTAGTTAAGAAAATCACCAATAATGAGCCTGCTAAAAAATAAATTTAATACTCGCAAGTTAAAAATCTTCAGTTTCTGGCAAGGTAATAACAAAGATCGCATAATGCTTTTTGGGATTATTTTTGGGGTATGGATATTAATTAAAGCCATAGAAGAATTTGTACCTAGTAAATATTTGGAAAAATTACCTTCTGATGTATCTTTAACATTGGTTGCTTTGATAGTTGTAGTAATGGGAATTCACGCAATTTATATTTTTATTGCTCAAAACCATAGACGCAAAGAATCTCAAGTGCTTAGTTATGATTATCAACCTAGTATAGATATTTTTATATCTGCTCATAATGAAGAGAATGTTATTGGTGGGACTCTTAATTACCTTTTGAGTTTAAGTTATCCTAAACTCAAAATTTATGCTATCAACGATAGAAGCAAAGATCAAACCATAAATATCATGAATGAAATTGCCAGTAAATCAACCGGCAAATTAATCATTATTGATAGAGCTAGTGATGCTTTCCCGGGCAAATCTGCTGCACTCAATGATGCCCTCAAAGCTTCTAGTGGAGAGGTAATTTGTGTTTTAGACGCTGATGCAAGAATTGAAGATCAGTTTTTATTTAATATCGTTCGTTATTTAGAAGACGATAAAGTAGCAGCCGTACAATCTCAAAAAGTTATTTCTAATCCTGAGTTTAATTTTCTAACACGCTGCCAATACCATGAATATGCCATGGATAGCTACATGCAGATGGGTAGAGATAGCATCAGAGGAGCAGTCGAATTGAGAGGCAATGGCATGCTGGTTAAACGCGTATCCCTTGAAGATGTTGGTGGTTGGAATGAAGAAACTCTAACTGATGATTTGGATCTTTCCACATGTTTGCATGTGGCTGGCTGGGATATAAGATTTAGCCCAGAAGATAAAGTCTATGAAGAAGGAGTCCCGACTATCGATGGCTTTATTAAACAGCGCCGCCGCTGGGCTGAAGGTAGTATGCGCAGATATCTCAATTATTCTTTTCAATTAATGAAGCCGGGTAATTTATCGATTGTACAAATTTTTGATACTTTTGTTTTTCTAAGCGAGTTTAGTATTCCCTTATGGCTCGGTTGTGACATGGTTTACGAAATGATTCGTCTAAGCTCCGGCAGAGAAACGTACTTTAGTTTTTTGATGTTTATAACTCTTGGGCTAGGTGTAGTTTTGTTTGTCGCTCAATTTAATGGTTTGAGAATTTATCACAAACAGAAATTCTTCCAAGCATTTATAAATGCCCTAATTGGTATAAGTTATCTACTTAGCATTTGGACCACCGTGATTATCCTGACTTATAGGAAAATACTATTTAGCCGTACAGTCGGGACTTGGACCCGCACCGAGCATGGCAAAGCGACCTAGAAACGTATTAACGCTTTATGCGATAATTGACTTTACACTTTAAATAGTGTGTAAAAATGCAAATAACTGCATCAAATCCAAATAACTGGGTCAAATCTTGGCCAGCTAATCTATTGCCTTTGCAAAAACCTGCGCAGGCAATGGTTAAGCCATTGGTCAAATTACCAATGAATTTTTTGAATTTCAAAGCCCCAAATACTTGGGGTGAACTAGGGAATTTTATTCGCAACAATTACTATAGTTGGTTTAATTGGGCGACGGTGATTTTGCATACTATGGGTTCGATGATGCCATTTATGTCCATAGTCCCCAAAAATGTCAGTAAATCTTTTAAAAAATTTGCCGAAAATTTTTCGCGCTTTGGAATTCCTTTGGTTAAGCTACATACCGCGATTGAAGCTGCTATGGGCAAAAGGCTTTTTGAAAGCATCGCAAGACTAGCACCAACTTTGATAATTCCGATATTGCCATTTTTTAATTTCCAGCTTGCTTATGGTTTGTCTTCTGGTGTCAATGTAGTACTTGAACATTTGAATCCTATTATTGGAGATTTGAGCAAAAATGATTCTATTTCAACCAATAATCAAAAAGTTATTGATGGATTTAAGACCATGGTCAAAACCATATTAGACCCTCAATCCGCCCCGAAAGACAGAAGCAAATTTGCTCTCGCTCTAGGTGGTGCCGGGTTCATGTTAGCTGGTGCCATTCCAGCATTATTGTTTGCCAGAAACAGTCTCAATTCTCCTTTAGCTAAAATATTTGGTTCTATTAGATCGATTGGCGGTTTACTAGGAGACATGAGCATTATTCTTTTCTCAACTAAAGAAAGCGCTGAAGATAGACGCAAAGAAAAAATGGTCGGTTCATTCTTCTTGATACCAAGCATTATGGATTTTGCACAAAGATTTATTGATCAAGGCAAAGACGCAAATGAAGTATTTAATCACGCCAAAACCGCTTTAAACACAATCGCCGAGGTCATTTGGTCAAGCTTCTCGACGGATAGAAATCTCAAGCAAGAACAAGAAGAAGATAAAGCTATTGTAGCTAAACCGCAGCTAGCAAACATAGAACATGCTCTACATGAGCCACTTGAATTGCAGATCGCGGCTTAGTTCTTAATCGCCGCTCTAACTTCTTCTCTATCATCAAAGTGAATGGTCTTGTCTTTCAGGATCTGATAGTCTTCATGCCCTTTACCAGCTATCACCACCAAATCCTTGCTAGAAGCAGTTTTGACAGCAGCTTGAATCGCAGCTTTTCTATCAGCGATCACAGTTACTTTGGACATATCATGAATGCCAGTTAGTATGTCTGCGATGATTTGTTCTGGCTCTTCTGAACGAGGATTGTCGGATGTAACAATAACTTTATCTGCCATCTCAGCAGCGATACGTCCCATCTTCGGTCTTTTGGTCATATCTCTATCTCCTCCACAACCAAATAAACAAATCAATTTTGAATCTGATTTGCCCAGCATCAAAGCTCTAGCACCCTTGAGGACATTCATTAGACCATCAGGGCTATGAGCATAATCTACTATGCACATAGGGCTATTGCCTTCTTGCACTACTTCAAATCTACCAGCAACAACTTGTGTATCAGCCAGGACCTTATTGATATGCTCCCAAGAAATATTTTCTAATCGCGCTGCGGCTATAGCAAACAGAGAATTATAGACATTAAACATGCCATTTAATTTCATGGTGATTTTATTTCCTTCTAATTCATAGCTCAAACCCGCATTAGAAAAAGAAATGTTTTGAGCCATGAAATCAGCTTGCTGATTGATTCCTATAGTTACAATTTTAAGCTTAAATTTTTCAGCTTCAGCTCTAAATCTTGAATAATATTCATCATCAACATTGAGAATTGCACAATCAGTAGTCTGAGAAAAAATCTTTGCCTTAGCTTTGAAATAATTCTCCATAGTCAGGTGATAATCAAGATGATCTTGAGTCAAATTAGTAACTATTGCTGTTTTGAATTTGGCACCAGAGACTCGATACTGATCAAGAGCATGAGAACTAACTTCCATGGTTAGATATGCAAAATTGTTTTTTACTAGTTCATCGATAGTTTCAAACAACTCTTTAGACTGAGGGGTTGTTCTATCCATGTCTTTATACTCAGCTCCGGGACTTAGTTTCAGACCCATAGTGCCAAGTAAAGCCGTCTTATCCACTAAAGATTGGATTAAGTGAGTAACAGTGGTTTTGCCATTGGTTCCTGTAACAGCAATGATAGAAATTTGATCAGCACTTCTATTGAAAAACTCATAGCTTAATCTTGCCAATTCCTCTCTAGCATTGTTGACCTTGATAAATTCTATCTCTGTAAATTTTGATTTCAGGTCCGATAACTTAGCATCATCTTCGTAGACAATAGCTTTGGCACCTTTATTAATAGCGCTTTCTATGAAGCTATGACCATCTGATTTTTCGCCTTTAATTGCGACAAACACAGATCCTGGCTCTACTAGACGGCTATCATAATGAACACTTGAGAATTTGCTAGCTTGCATATGTAATAATTTTACTATGCTTTGTAAGCGAATTATTCCATGTTTAGATGTCGATAAAGGACGAGTTGTCAAAGGTACAAACTTTGTTGATATCAAAGACGCTGGCGATCCAATTGAACTTGCTCACAAATACTATCAAGAAGGCGCTGATGAAATTTGTTTTCTAGATATCACCGCAAGCAGCGAAGCCAGAAAAGCTACCTATGAAGTCATAGAAGCTACTGCCAAAAAGATTTTTATTCCACTAACAGTAGGCGGCGGAGTATCTAGCGTAGATGATGCTGCCAGACTGCTACAAGCTGGAGCAGATAAAGTTGCCGTGAATTCTTCTGCAATCAAAAATCCAGATTTAATTTCCCAAATTGCAAATAGCTTCGGTTCTCAATGTGCTGTTGTTGCAATAGACGTCAAAAAAAATCCCGACAACTCTTGGCAAGTCTATGTCAAAGGAGGCAGGGAAGCGACAGGAATCGATGCCATAGAATGGATCAAGCGAGCTTACGATCTTGGTGCTGGAGAAATTCTGCTCACCAGTATGGATAGAGACGGCACTAAGACTGGCTATGATTTGGAGATCAATTCACTAGCTGCAAAACTTGTACCCATTCCAATTATTGCAAGTGGAGGAGCCGGTTCTTTGCAAGATATAGTAGACGCTTTCAAAGTCGGTGTTGATGCGGCTTTACTAGCTTCGCTTTTGCATTATCAAATCACTTCTATCAAAGAAATCAAAGATGCCATGAGGGCAAATTTGATAGAAACCAGATAAAGATTCTTCGCTAGGCTCAGAATGACAAGAGGCACTAAAGCGCCGGCATGGTCAATCTACGACCTACTTGAATATTGCGTGGATTTCTAATCGCATTAGCTGCTTTAATTTTATTGATTAGAGCAGGATTAGATCTACCGTAAACTCTACGAGCAATTGTATCCAAATTATCACCAGATCTTACGGTATAACTATTAGGACTTGCTTTTGGCGTGGTTTTGATTGGAGCTGGGGCAACTTGTTTAAGTTTGGTTTCAGTAACTTTTTTGATCTCTTCTTTGACTTCAGAAATAGAATCTTCAATCAAATTAGTTTCAGCTGGTTTACTAACTTCAATATTAGTGGTTCTCATGTCACCAATAGTGCTAGGCTCTTCTGCGCTAGCTTCCGAAATTTTAGCTTCTGCTACCCTTTTCGCTTGCTCAGGACTTAATTCTTTGCCCTTAACAATAACCTTGGAATTTTCCAAAACTTTAAAATAATCTTGCTGAGGAACGAGAATAGAAGCAAATAAGACCAATAAGGCTAAGGAAATCACACTAATACCGATTATCGCCCAGCGTTTTATGTTCTTGTAGTCTCTGTTACTGAGGAAATTCGAATTTACAGGTTTATAAAAATGATTAAGGCTCTTGTCGATCTCTTCGTTCTTGATGTTGATATTTTGACTAAGCTTCATCAAGCTATCAACTGTTGGCCTATTGAGACCAAGCTCGTCTTTAAACTTAGCTGAAAGAAACTTGTCCGCGCTATCGCTTAGGCTGTTTTTGATCTTTTCCGTGATGTTTGTTAAATTCATTATAATAAAATAAAATTGTAGCACATATT